>NZ_JAEQCI010000042.1:56407-110488 GCF_020738565.1 Microcoleus sp. PH2017_12_PCY_D_A
GAAGTCAACCGGTGCGCGGCTAATCTTGTAGGGTGCGCACTGCGCACGGAAAAAGTCAATCGGTGTGGGCGCGATGGGATACGAAGTCAACCGGTGCGCAGTGCACACCCTACTATTTATGAGTCCCAGAGCATATTTTCTTGTATCAACAGTGCAATCATCGCAGTTCTGGAGCAAACACCGAGTTTGATAAAAATCCGCCTCACGTAAGTAGCAACCGTCCAGTGACTGATATTTAAATTTTTGGCAATACATTTGTTGGGCAGACCTTGCGCTACTAATTGCGCGATCGCTCTTTCCCGCGGGCTCAGGCTGATTACCGGTTTGTAAATGGTGCTTTGCATAGTTTTGCAGTGCAGTGACGAGTTAAAAAATTAATCAATTAATGGTAGAATCCCCAGTTTATCTCGGACTTCAGATAAGGGAGTTTCCCAGTCAGATGCAACATCCCAATCAATGAGCCGAGCGGCTAATTTTCCATGTTTTAAACCTTTGATAATTTGTCCGATCGCGCATTTGCCACTCAGCAGTCCAACTAACACTAAAATCGCACAGGAAGGGCGAAATACTTGAGCGCGAGTAAACGCTTGAAGTATAAATTCATCTTCAGCAGAAGGTGAAAGACCCGTCAGAACCGGTTAAACGTCGTGGTTTCGTTGAATCCAGTCTCCTGATGCGATCGGTTCAAACCCTTGTTCGTCTATAAATCGCGCCACTGAGCACCCTAGTGTTCCTGCTGGCAGTTGACGCAATTTTTCCAAGTCTATTTCAAAATGTCGATCGCTCTCAATTTGAGGATTAATTGTTTGAGCCATCTTTAATATAACTCCTAGTTGACCGTCAGCCATAATTTATTTTCACTCCAACAATGATTTAAGTCTTTCGCAAATGAAATTTGTGTTCCTCAAGTTCATTTTTGCTATGAATCAATAGGATTGTTTTTACAGGCTCAGCTTAGAAATCGTACTTTCCGTGACATCTAGTCAGTTTCCGGAGCTTTTATATTTCTTTACAAAGACTCTCAGATTTGAAATCTGCCAGTTGTCAAAATCGCGTTAGTGTTAGTTACCGCAACTTGACGGACTGGGAAATATCCGTAAAATCCACAGTATTTAGCGGTGATTGGAACTCCTTTACTTACGTATATAAATCTATTGTGTTGCTAAGTATTTGCACCTGCAATGAGTCAGAAGCTGAAGCGTGTAAACCAAGTGATGCGAATGCTACCAAGTGAATCAAGGTGAAGAGACCTGAAGCAGGGTGAAGTAAATAATTGACAGTTGATAGCTTGTCCTGTAGAAATATTATTCGTAGTTCGAGTAGCGACGCACCTCAATAACTCTCGGTGACAGAAATTTTCTCGCTCGTTTGCGATCGGAGCTAGTATTTGACGAGATTAAATTCTTCAATTTTGCCGGTAGTGGTATTTCGTAAAGGACGGAGTAAAATACTCTATTTTGGAAGTCAGACTGGGTGAGACTCCACGAAAGGTCGATTATTCTTCATCCTTTACGAAAAGGCACTACCCAACCAACATCCTCAGCACTAGAGTCGATCGCGCAAATAATGTTCTTGATGTCAATATTAAACTCAAACTTTTCGGGTATTGAGAAACCCAGTTTCTGTGCAATTTCTGCGATAGATTTCAAAAAAATAATACATACAATAGTCGGTTGGGTTTAACGTATATAAACCCAACCTATTATTGCTAATTAGTCATGATTAATCACTAATGATATCCTGTGCGATCGATTAACCGCAATCAGATAAGTTCGTTCGTAGTGCCGACTTCAGTCCGCGGCCTGAGAGCGGACTGAAGTCCGCACTACAAACCGTTTTTGTTCGTAGTGCCGACTTCAGTCCGCGGCCTGAGCCGTTTTTGTGATGATAATCGATCGGCCGTGATATGACCGATAGCGACAAAATTTAGATTTCTTCCATATCTCCTAAATCTTGAATGTCATTATCAACAATCTCATCATCATCCTCAACATCATCAACATCAACATCCACAGGAGCGACAGAATTAGCAGAAACTACTGCCCCAGTATCAAGTTTTTCCCGTACTAGCCGCTCGATCTCATTTTTGAAATCGATGTTTTTCTCCATGTGTTGAATCACTTTGTCTCGTCCTTGAGCGATGTTCTCGCCGTTGTAACTGTACCAAGAACCTTTTTTCAGAATTACTCCCATTTCGTCGGCCAAGTCAGTCAGACAGCCTAAAGTAGAAATGCCTTTGCCAAATACAATGTCAAATTCGGCAATGCGGAAAGGCGGAGCAACTTTATTTTTAGCAACTTTAACTTTCGTGCGGTTGCCGTATTCTTCGGTACCTTTTTTCAAGCTTTGAATGCGGCGAATGTCGAGCCGCACGCTGGCGTAGAATTTGAGTGCGTTACCGCCGGTTGTTGTTTCGGGGTTGCCGTAAGTTACGCCGATTTTCTGCCGCAATTGGTTGAGGAAAATGACGGTACAGCCGGATTTGCCGATGTTGCCGGTGATTTTGCGAAGTGCTTGGCTCATCAAGCGGGCTTGCAAGCCCATGTGGGAGTCGCCCATGTCGCCTTCGATTTCGGCGCGGGGGACGAGGGCAGCTACTGAGTCAATGACTACGATATCGACGGCGACGGATCGCACGAGTTGATCGACAATTTCTAGGGCCATTTCGCCGGTATCCGGCTGGGAAACTAAGAGATTTTCAATATCGACGCCTAATGCTGAGGCGTAGGTGGGATCGAGGGCGTGCTCGGCATCTACGAAGGCTGCGATGCCGCCGGTTTTTTGGACTTCGGCGATCGCGTGGAGCGCTAGAGTAGTTTTACCGGAACTTTCCGGGCCGTAAATTTCAATTACTCGGCCTTTTGGCAAACCGCCGCCCAAAGCAATGTCCAGTGTCAGAGCTCCGGTGGGGATGGTTTCTACCCTCATGCGAGTGGAGTCTCCCAATCGGACGATCGCTCCTTTGCCAAAGCTGCGCTCGATTTGGGACAGTACGGAATTTAGGGCTTTTTGCTTTTCTGTGTTTTCAGTAGTTTTTGTAGAAGCTTCTTTTTTTGCCATTTTCGGTACGCGGGTAGACCCCTTGCGGAGCTTGTTGATTAACTGTACAACACGTATGTTAGCAGTTATTTTTGGGCTCTGGAAGTTCTGGGGGGATTTGGTTTAGAATTCTTGATTTTGCGGTGCTTGGGCCCGATCGTCCGATACTGTGGCTCTTGTTTAGAAGGTAGGAGGCGATCGGCAGAGGTTAGAATGATTGTCGGTTGGGTTCTGTACTGGTATCGATCGGTACGCATATATAGCCGAGTCTCAGAAACATGAGGTATGACTGGCCTGCGCCGGGCCTAGGGCATTAGGGCATACCTCACCATGCTTGAGAACCGCTATAGGACGATCGCCACAATTAGGACAACAATGGCATCTACAACAAATCAAGACACATCTGTTAATCCCAAAAATCCTCAAAATTCGCGGTTGCTAATTAGCTTATTGGCGATCGGCATTTTACTAGGTATCGGATTTCGGTTCTTCGAGATCGATCGCAAACTTTACTGGCACGACGAAGCATACACATCAATCCGCGCCGCTGGTTTCACCAGACAAGAAATCGACGACGAACTATTTCAAAACCGGATTATTCCCGCACCAGAATTGCAGAAATATCAGCGGATCAAACCGGGAAGTACAGCAGCAGACACAATACGTTCGCTAGCACTAGAAGACCCCCAACATCCGCCTTTGTACTTTTTGATGGCTCGTTGGTGGATGCAGCAATTTGGCAGTTCTCTTGCAGCATCCCGCAGTTTGCCAGCAATATTGAGTTTGCTGTCGCTACCTTTGATGTACGCTTTAGCCCAGGAACTTTTCGCTTCAAATTTGGCAGCCTTAGTAGCAACAACGCTGTTGGCTTTATCTCCCTTTGACATCTTGTTTGCTCAGACAGCAAGGCAGTACAGTTTGCTCACTGCAACAGTGATTGGCAGCAGTTGGCTGCTGCTGAGAGCATTGCGGTTGCGGGGCTGGGAAAATTGGGCGTATTACTCGATCGCAATTGCGATCGGTTGCTACACTCACCCTTTCTTCACGTTAACACTTGTCGGACATGGAGTTTTTATAATTGCTTGCTGGCTGTTTGTCAAAAAAAGAAAATTGCGAGGTCACTTAACTAATTCGCAATTTTTCTTAGCAGTAACAGCAGCTTTAATCTTGTATCTGCCGTGGATTTACGTGCTGGCGACCAACCTGGAACGAGCCTCAGCAACGACAGATTGGACGCGAATATCTCCTGGTTGGCTGTATTTGGTCAAATTGTGGACGCTCAGCTTTACAGCCTTATTTTTTGACTTCGACTTCGGCTTTGACAATATTTGGAATTACCTGCTGAGATTGCCATTTTTGCTGTTAATTGCGGTAGCAGTTTACAACATCTGCCGCCGCACAAATATTTCAACTTTGCTGTTTATTGTAACATCAATTTTCGTACCATTTTTGATGCTGGTTTTACCGGATATAATTCTAGGTGGCAAACGTTCCGCCGTCAGCCGCTATCTGATTTCCTGCTTTCCGGGAGTGCAGCTAGCAGTTGCTTGCTTGCTCGCAAATAATGTAAAAACTCAGCAGCGGTTTTGGCAAGTCGTTTTAGCCGGAGTATTTACAGCAAGCATAGCATCCTGTACCGTGAGCGGTGTTTCTGATACTTGGTGGAGCAAAGACTTGAGCTATTTTAATGCTGAAGTTGCGAGAAATATTAACAAAGAGGCGATCGCTAATCGATCGATTAAAGATACAATTGTAATTAGCGATCGCGGTAATGACTTTACTAACATGGGAGATTTGCTCTCCCTGAGTTATTTGCTCGACAAAGATGTACGGCTGATGCTGCTGAGTCAGTCGCCGGATATCGAGATGCTGAACAAATATTCGGCTCCTCTGGTGTTCCGCCCTTCGGAAAAATTGCGATCGGCACTCAAGCAAAATCAGCGGCGGCTAGAGCCTATATTGGCATACGCCAAACTTTTTCGAGTGCGGCGAGCTTCTTAGTTCCCGGTAGGGTGCGGAGTGAAAAAAACTGTTGGATTTGTCTCAAATATTTTAACTGACGCACCTTAAGCCACTATTTGATAATTTTTGTTAATATCCCCGATGCCCACCACTAAGGAATGAAAAGTTAATAACCTAGGCGACTCTTCCCGCCTTCGCCCTTACTGGAAAAGAAATGGGGAAGCAAAGTTACTTAAGTTATAGCCTTTTTCAGAAAGATAAGGTATGCCGAGGTATCCTGTAATCCTTACAGTGTAACGCTTTTTATGGCAAAAATTGTCCGCAAATCTTTTAGATAAAGGCTATATTCAATTTTCATTCCTAAGAGAAACGGGATTTATTTTCGTTAACTCCCCTGCAAAATCTCCATTTTCAAATTTTGACATTCTCAATCTCTTTATCAGACTGGAAATCAGGTTGAGCCAAAGAAGACAAAAGTGAAGGTAGTGGCAGATACAAGGGTTGCTTAACCCAAGAACTACTTAATAATTCCAATATCTGAGTCGGATTCAGTCCAGCTATACCCAATAATTCAGGAGTCCAAGCCGGGATGGGCATATCAATCAGTTGACTGACAAGCGATATACATCCATCTAATACAGGAGTCTGTACTTCTGCGATTCGCGCTAAGGTTTGAAGACAAACAGCACCGTAGGGAACATCTTCGGTTAGGTAGCGATCATCAAGAGTATCCATGAATGAATGCTGATACGCGCTCGTCTGCTGAAGATTTTCGTAGATTGATAAGGCAGATGTATTGTATTCAGCTTGATGCCAATTCACCCAATCACGAAGTTTTAGACCGTAAGCTTGTCCAATCTTCAGGCGCTCATTGTCTAAAGCTACAATCAAACCAACTGTACGAGGTCCTACCTCGTGGTAAAACAAATGTGGCTCTTTTTTCTCCAAGCTTCGTGCTGAAGTTAACATGAGAGGGATATGAGTAATATCATTTCGTTTTTCTAAAGCAACCTCTAAGGACGATCCTGCAATCTGTAAATTACGGAACCAAGGCTGCAAAGCTTTTAAGATCCGTTCTGTCATCGTTAGTGTTTGGGCGCTGATAACCACTTGGCTTTTCTTTGCCTTAATCTCAACTGTGCTGTCTGATTGTAGGCAGCAACAAAAAGGGCTGGTTGTAGCACTAGCAACGGCTGGCATCTGGGATTCTAAAACGCCACTTGAAATTAACTGTTGGCGGAATACGCAGTCATCCAACCGACTCCCACAGAAAAGTATAATGTTCATTTCTGAATAAACATACCGGGATATGATGCGAGCGTACTCCACTAATTCGTTACCTCGGCAGCAAATGATTATTATAGGAGGTAGCTTTCCCAAATGAGCAGAGATCGCCTGCATTTGAGTTGAAAAGCTAGCTATTTGATAATTACCACACAAAACTTGACCAATAGCTTTAATAGTAAGTGTTTTAGCGATCGACAATAAACGGCGAGAAAACAAGTGTACGTTGACACCTTCGGAACTCAAGAAAGCAGCAACGGCAAAACCTACGTGCCCTCCGCCCATCACAATGACATTGTTAGATTGATATTTCATGTAAATCTCCAGTCAGTAGTCGAAATTTTGGTTAATGTCGATATTTTTGAACAACCGCCTCCAAGTACCTACCCTCACGCTATAATTTGCCCCAGCCCAATTTTTTTGTTGGAATCGGGATGATACTCTTATGCCGAAAGCCACTTTTTGTTAAAAACTTTTTACTTATCGGCAACTCCGCTTTTTGAGAGGTTTTATCTCTAATACCATTTTTTTAAAGTTGTGACAGACTTTTGCAAACTAGGGAAAGCAGATAATTGGAACGTCTTGTCGTTCTTTCTCTCTATCGGATCTTTAGAAAAATGGTATAAGGTGGGTGTCTCAGAGAAGACCAAAACATTCAGAAGCCTTGTCTTTTGCATCGTTCGAGTTCATGCCCTTATGCTGCACCAGGAATTGGGCATAATTATCGGCATCGACGAATTTTCCAACAATCTCTACTTCTCTCGGCGTTAAGGGAGGACTGACAACTATGCCACTCTCATCTGCCACTATCAGGCTTTCCAAAGTGACTCGCGTCCCTAAAATGGAGATTGGGCAGTCAACTTCTTCTTCCCAAAGCTCTCCATAGGCTCCACAACAGGTGGTTCCTAGCGCCCAAATGGAACGCTCTTCTGGGATGCTCTCAACATCTCGAAGCCTTCCACCAATTACGATACCAGCAACTCCTTGTTGATAAAGGCTCTGTTCAACAATGGAACCGATTGGAGTGTTTGGCCCAGCAGAAGGCCCTATTTCAATAGCGATAATTCCTCCAATCGGTACATTCACCATGAAGTTGGCATCTTTGGGTGGGCGATCGCCAATCAATTCAAATCGAGCAGTACGCTTTATAACCCCTATCATCTTTCTAATTCCTCGCTTCGGAGCCAGTCCTAACACAACTCCTGGTTTCTGTTGCTTGATGAAGCGAACTGCATCAAAAAAAATACTGCTGGTAATATTTTTTTGTTGAGCCAGGTCAGTAATTGTCAGAATTGATTGGTCACTTGTTGAACAAATTAGGTTACTCATTGTTAATTCCTCTGATTAATAATTTATATCAAATCCAGTTACATCGGAATGATATATTTTGATCGTGTTATCGTAAGCAGTAAGGACTATAAGAATCTTATCTGAATCTCAAAAAAAGATAACGACTCCTTGCCTTGGTAGACTCCCTTTATAGCAAAAAAATCTGGATTTTCTATATTTGAAAATCAATTGGGATTGCTATATTGCATCATGTAATTCCGATTTAACCGGAAAACAAGCAGTTAGTCATTTAAATTTATTGCTTCAACCCTTTACAGTATGGGGTCTGAGCGACAAATAGTGCAGTTTGAATGTCGAACAGCTTATATTGCCAAAGTATACTGATCTCAGGGGGTAAGAGCCATAAGACAGTTCCCCCTAAACTCCTTACTTAATAGTGGGTATAAACTTTCTTTGGAGTTGAATTAATGTGGGAAGTACAGCTTGTTCAATGTGAGTTCCTAGCTCTTCTTCAGTCATTACTGGTAAGGTTGCTAAAACAGCTCCAGTGCTATTAACAATCAAAGTGGTGCGACAGACGTAACCTTCTTCATCAAGCAAATTCAAGCTACCCATTTCAGCTTTTGTCATCACGACACGATGAACTTTAGTTTCAGGAGGGTTTTCCTTGTCGAATGCATCATCAGCAACAATTAAGGTTGTACTTCCGTAATTGCTAAGTCGCTCCAAATTAACTTCGATAGAGGAAAGAACACAGTTACATGTTCTGCCACTGCCATAGCTATCTTGAAAGTGTAAAACATTCAATTGTTCGTTCAACAAGTCGGTAAGAAGCATTGGCTGATACTGCTTGTTAAGAACAGTAATCGATCCCAGATATTCGGTAGTCATACTTTCTCCATATTAGATAAAAACAAATCGAAAATATTCGCTTTTACTCAAGAAGTTTCCTCTGTTTTGCAGACTAATCCTTTTCACTGTTCTATTCATTATGTGCATTTGTGATCGAATCCTTTGCATTATTCAGGTAATGAAATAATCCCTCCATTATTTTTTGAATTTGTGTTGTTTTTTGGACTTGGCATCAAATTTTATTTCATGGGTTGAGCTAATCCATGACTAGAGTGTATTCGGACGTTAAGTTTAATAGGGACACAAAAGGCTACTTTTAAGCCAACTTTAAGCCAAATTCTAAAAAAGCCAACTTTAAGCCAACTTAGCTGCTAAAATCGCTGAAACACCTAAAAGCACTGTCCACTTCAGCGCCATTCCTGATGAGTCTAGCCAATGTCTCTGTTAATGTATGTCCAGACCTGCAACGAAGGTTACTAACCGAGTTTGAGAAGAGATACAAAAAACCCGGAAGGACTCGCGCGCGCACTGGTGAACTTATCGTCCACTGGCAAAACCGAATAGATCCTGACCGCAGCCCCTCAGACCAAGCTGTATTAAATTTATTGAAAGGGAAACGAAATACCTCTGAACTTTGGCTTGTCGATGGCTTGTGTCGGTTGCTGCTAGGATATTCCTATGCTGAATGGGGCAACCAATTTGCTCAGGAACAATATGACCATACTTTGGTCAAAATTAATACGTCAAACCCCAACTCGGATTTTGTAGCAATTGAAGGAATAATCGCACCTCCATCATTGCAAAATCTGATTTTTTTAGGACATCAAGAAGCGATCGCCCCTGGTACGCCACATCGCCATAGCTTACATCAGCTTCCCTATTGCAACTTACCAAAACAAGATAACGAATTTATTGGTCGCCAAAGTGACCTTAAACACTTACTAAAATTGATATCTCTCAATCACCGTGCGCCGATTATTACTGTTGACGGTATAGGTGGTGTCGGTAAAACAGCACTGGTAGTAGAGGCGGCTTATCAGTCTTGGGAAGCCAAACATGGTATCGCCATAGATGCACCAATCTTTGATGCAATTATATTCGTTAGTGCCAAAGAAAATTATCTGTTACCGAATGGCATTGTGCCACGACTTCAAAGAGAAAGTACATTACGCGATATTTTCAGGCTAATCGCATCTACTTTGGAAGATCAAACCATTACTCAATCGGCACCAGAAGAGCAACTCAATCGTGTTTATGAAAGTCTTGGTAGGCAGAAAACTCTACTGATTATCGATAATTTAGAGACAATTACAGAGAAAAATGAAATTTTAGCTTTTTTGTCTGATTTGCCACCAAGTACCAAAGCAGTAATCACTACCCGCGAACAGGTTGTTATGTATGCTCCTATTCGTTTGAATTGCTTGCCAGAAGCAGACAGTCTGCTCCTAATTTTGCAACAATCTACAGAAAAGGGGGTGACACTTAACGACGAACAATCAAGAAGACTTTACAATCGTTTTGGGGGAGTTCCTATTGCTCTGATTTATGCGATAGGTCAGCTAGCCAGCAGCTATTCTATAGAAATGGTATTAGATAAATCAAGTCTTTTTCTTGAAGATATAGCGCATTTTTGTTTTCACACTTCGGTGCAACCACTTAGGGGGAAACCCGCTCAAAAATTGTTGATGTCATTGGCTATTTTTAGTGAAGATTCTACTTGGGATGCTGTGACTGAAGTAGCTGGACTCAAAAGAGATCCAATTAATGCAAATAAAGGCTTGGCTCAACTACAACAACTATCCTTAATACGTCAGCAAGAAGGACGATATGAGATGTTGTCTCTCACTCGTGAGTACGCTTTAGGAGAACTTGCTGCTAATTCAGATTTCGAGCAAGAAGCACGAGAGCGGTGGGTAAGGTGGTATTTAGATTTTGCCCAGCGCTACGGACAAGAAGAATGGCATGAATGGCATATCCACTACGATCGCTTAGAAGCAGAAGGTGCTAACCTTTTAGCGATGATTGAGTGGTTGGCTGTTCAAGAACGCTATCAAGATGTTAAAGATTTATGGAATAGTTTGAAAAACTATTCTCATATCTATGGATATTGGGAAGATCGCCTGTTTTGGATGCAATGGCTGATTGAGGCATCCGAGCGACGAGGAGATTTGTCAAATACTGTGTTTGCCATGTCAGAAAAAGGTTGGACGCTGAGTTTAATCGGGCAAGTAGAAATGGCGGAAGATATTTTATTACGAGCTTGGAGTTTGCATGAGTATGCGACTTTTGATTGTCAGGTTAACTTGGCTAATCATTTAACTCAACTTTATTTAGACCAAAAGCAATATGAACAAGCTCTGCATTGGTCAAACGTAGGAGAAAACTTGTTGAATAATAGCCCGTTAGAAGGACGTTATTACATTCGCGATCGAATCACTAATGAATATTACAAGGCTAAAGTTGAGTATGAGATGAGAAATTATGATAGGGCTAAATTAGGTTATCAACAAATATTGAAAAAAGCTGAAGATATTAATTGGCAGCGAGCAGTTTATTATATCCAGGGCGAAGTAGCTAATATTGAAATAAAGGAAGGTAACTTGAGCGAAGCTGAAAAGATTTTGAAGGCAGGTTTGATTGTAGTAGAGCGTAATAAGGACAAACGGGAAGTTGCTGTATATCAAAGCTCGTTTGCTGAATTAGAAAAAATACGGGGGGATTTTTCAGAAGCCTACCAGTGGGCAACTAAAGCACTGGAGGGCTTTAATCGCCTGGGGATGAGGCGAGAAGCAGAAAAAATGAACTCATTGCTCAATTCGTTGAAATAAGAAGTGACATTGAGGATTGTTGCCCAATAATTTTATGAATACTATTGATTAAAATCAATAAGAATTTTATCTTGGTAATTGGTGATTGGTGATTGGTGATTGGTGATTGGTAATTAGTAATTAGTAGTTGGTCATTGCTCATTTAAGCTGACAACCGCAGGTTTTACGCTGCGGAATTCTAGGTGGTAGCTATTTTTTAGCGGGATAAATCGGTGTGGGGTCGATCGAGCCTGTGCGGTTGAGAGGCCAAAAACGGACGATCGCCCTACCGATGATATTTGGTCTGGGTACAAAGCCCCAATAATGGCTGTCACAGCTTGCGTTGCGGTTGTCCCCGAGCACCAAGTAAGAATTTTGAGATACAACTACAGGCCCGTAGGGATACTGCGGAATTTCTTCTATATATTTTTCCTGTAGCGGCTGCTTGTTGATATAAACTTTTCCGTCTTTGACTTCCACAGTATCGCCCGGGAGTCCGATCACTCGCTTGATGTAGGCATCTTTGATCGGCGGCGGCTGTCCCGTGCACAAACTCGCCGGATCCGGAGGCATAAACACGATAATATCTCCTCGCTGCGGGTCTTGGAGTCGATAGCTCACCTTGTCTATAATTAATCGATCGTTAATTTGCAAGGTTGGGAGCATCGAGCCTGTCGGAATATAGCGAGCTTCAGCAACCAGGGTGCGGATGCCAAAGGCTAAGAATGCTGCTAAGCCGATCGTCTTAATTCCTTCTATCCAAGGATTTTCCGTATCTTGCGGGGGTTTTTGGTCGGCTGACTTGTCTAGACGAGTCATAAGTATTTAAGTCACTGGGCTGGATACAAATTATAGACTTAATTCAAAGTTTTTTGAGGAAATCTGCAAAATCTGCGCCGACAGAGTCAATTATTGTACTATCTGGTTGAGTAAGGTGCTTCAGGCGCACCCTACCAATTACAATTTTTCTGCAAGCTAGTTATATTTCTTACTATTTTCACAACTATTTTGAGGATAAAATTTTTGCAGGTTTCCACGTACACTCCTCACTTAATTATAGCTTATGCCGACCACATCAAGTCTGTTAATCCGCCGCGCTCGCATTCTGTTACCTGACGGTGAGTTTTTGGTAGGGGACGTGCTCCTTAGCGATGGCAAAATTGTTCGGGTTGCTCCTGAAATTGCGGCATCGGGCGATCGCGAAATAAATGCGATCGGTCTAACTCTGTTACCCGGAGTAATTGACCCGCAGGTACACTTCCGCGAACCGGGTTTGGAACACAAGGAAGATTTGTTTACGGCTAGCTGCGCGTGCGCTAAGGGCGGCGTGACATCATTTCTGGAAATGCCGAATACCCGCCCCCTAACCACAACCCAAGCGGCCTTAGATGACAAGCTAAGCCGCGCTGCTGACAAGTGTTTGGTCAATTACGGCTTTTTTATTGGGGCGACGCCGGAGAATTTGCCGGATTTGTTGGATGCGAATCCGACTCCGGGGATTAAGGTGTTTATGGGTTCGATGCACGGGCAGCTTTTGATGGATGGAGAGGAAAATTTAGAGCGAGTTTTCGCAAAGGGCGATCGATTAATTGCAGTACACGCCGAAGATCAAACTAGAATTAATCAGCGCCGTCAGGAATTTGCCGGCAGTACCGATTTAGCTGTGCACTCGCAAATTCAAGACAATCAAGCAGCCTTGTTAGCAACTCAGCTAGCCTTAAAACTTTCTAAGAAATATCAACGCCGACTGCACATCCTGCATCTTTCCACAGGCGACGAAGCTGAGTTTTTGCGACAAGAAAAACCCAGTTGGGTAACGGCGGAAGTAACGCCGCAGCATTTGTTGTTAAATACCAGCGCCTATGAGAAGATTGGCAGTTTAGCCCAGATGAATCCGCCGTTGCGGGACACCCGCGATAACGAAATACTTTGGCAAGCTTTACTCGACGGCGTAATTGATTTTATTGCCACCGATCACGCGCCGCACACTTTAGAAGAAAAAGCTCAAGAATATCCAAATAGCCCATCGGGAATGCCAGGAGTTGAAACTTCTTTGCCTTTGATGTTGACGCAAGCAGCCGAGGGAAGATGTACAGTTGCACAAGTTGCTAATTGGATGTCGGCGGCTGTTGCTAAGGCTTATAAGATTCCGAACAAAGGGGCGATAGCTCCTGGTTTTGATGCTGATTTAGTATTGGTAGATTTGGACAACTACCGCCCGGTGGTTGGAGCAGAAATGGCGAGCAAGTGCGGCTGGAGTTCCTTTGAAGGTTGGAATTTGACGGGATGGCCGTTGGTGACAGTTGTGGGAGGAAAAGTTGTTTTTGAGAATGGGAAATTAGATACAAATGTCAGGGGAGAAGCCTTGACATTTGACGGCGAGTAAGCCTGCACAAAACTGGTGCCAACAACTCCAGCATTCACCAAGACGGTAAAATAACTATCGGGTTCGTAGTGAGGACTAAAGTCCTTAGTTTTTTATGAATCCGCGGTAGATTTCCTCAGAAAATGTCAGTGTAAATCATCAATAAAAATCTCATGCTGATGCACCATTTATTCCGGTTGTGCGTCAGTTTTGACATCATGTCCGGTGGATTGACCACAATAAGATTATATCGTCGCGCGTGCGGACTTGGGTTCTCTGCCCTAGAGCGGACTGAAGTCCGCACTACGAGCCGTTTTTGTTATGGTAATCGACCGGACTAATGCAAATCTGGATTAAGTTGAAGCTGCCCTCAAAAAAAATGAGGAAGCTTCAACTAAAATGTGTTAAAATTATCAGAATATATTCCCTGATTGTCGAGGCGATATTACCTATGCTCCAAGAATTAAAAACACAACTTCTTGCCTTAACTCCGACCGAGAAATATGAAGCAATACGGCTGTTAACCCAAAGTTTAAGCAATAGCTGGCCGGGAATTACGAAGACTCCCGGAGTTTGCGGCGGCGATGCTTGTATTGCCAAAACTAGATTACCCGTTTGGCTGTTCGTGAGTTTGCGAAGTCAAGGTGCAACGGATGCTGAAATTATGCAATTTTATCCTTATTTGAATGCTATAAACTTAGTCAATGTCTGGACTTATGCTGAGGAAAATTCAGAAGAAATTGCAACAGCACTCCGAGAAGAAGCCGCAGCAATGATGCAGGAAGTATAATTTATGGCACGTCTTTATGCAGATGAACAGTTCCCGTTTCCTGTTGTGGCACGGCTGCGAAATTTTGGTCACGATGCCCTGACTATTCAAGAGGCAGGAAATGCCGGAGATGATGACCCCGAAGTATTAGCCTTTGCTGCGAATAACGATCGCGCGGTGATGACGCAAAACCACCGGCATTTCATAGGCTTGCACGCTGAACAACCAAATCATTCGGGTATTATCGTATGTACAGACGACAAAAATCTAGAAAGGTTGGCAACACGCATTAATGATGCTATTGCTGGTGAAGAAACTTTGAGGGGCAAATTGATTCGAGTCAACCGCCCGCCGCAGTAAGTACGCGCGTGCGTAGCTATCCCTCGGGGTGAATCGCACTAGCTCAATTTTCCCATTATATCTATCCAAAAAAGCAAGTCTTGAACAGGCAGGATGCCTGTTCCACAATAATTATTGGAGATGTCTATTGCCAATCCAATAAATCGCCAGTCCCCATCACTTCAACTTGCCGCCCGTTATCGAGATAACTCAAAGAAATTTGCCAAGAATTCTCTGGTTTGTAGGGCAATCTTTCGGCCCATTCGATCGCCACAATCCCCAAATCCCTTTCTAATCCGTCCCAGTAACTCTCTAAGTGCAAAGCCTCCGCTTCTTCGGGTTCCAGTCGATACAAGTCTAGATGGTACAGCGGAATCCGCCCTGCAAAATACTCGTTAATCAAGGTGAAAGTAGGACTTTCCACAGATTCGGAGATTCCCAAGCCTTCGGCGATACCTTGAACCAAGGTAGTTTTGCCGGCACCTAAATCTCCTTGTAACAAGATTACAGTGCCGGCGGGAAGCGATCGACCTAACGCAACACCAAACTGGCGGGTAGCTTCAGCATCTGGAAGAGAAAGTATCATCTTAGTCATTAGTCCTTAGTCCTTAGTTAGCAGTCAACAGTCAACAGTCAACAGTCAACTGTCAACTGTCAGCAGCTTAAATGTTCTGCGCTCGCCCGTACCAGCGCAGCAACATCCCCGCCAATCTTTGGGAATTGTGGCGAATTAAACCGGTATTTTTATCTTCATCCGTCACGTTGGCGATGACTATTCGCCGCCCCAGTTGCGTTATGGCTTCGCGATCGAGTACAACCGGATAGGAATTCTCCTGAGAATAACGGATTAAAGATTTTGCAGATGGGACTTTTCCTTGAACTACTACAGCATCGAACAGGGGGCGGCCGCAAGCCCGATCGATCGCCCGAATGTGATCGGCAACGCTATATCCGTCAGTTTCTCCCGGCTGAGTCATAATATTGCACACATAAATGCGCGGAACTTCACTGTGGGCGATCGCATCAGCAATTTCCTTCACCAACAAATTTGGAATCACACTCGTATAAAGACTCCCGGGCCCAATAATAATAAAATCCGCTTCCCGCAGCGCTTCGACGGCCCTGGGCAAAGCCGGAGGATTAGCCGGATTGCAGCCAATTTTGACGATTTTTCCGTTAGCTTTGGTGATGCTGGACTCCCCCTCAATTCTCCGGCCATCAGACAGTTCTGCCCACAAAGAAACGTCGCTCAGAGTAGCCGGCAGCACCTCCCCCCTCACTGCTAAAACCTTAGAACTGGTGGCGATCGCCTGTTCCAAATCTCCAGCAATATCGCTCATCGCTGTCAAAAACAAATTACCAAAACTGTGACCGACCAAACCGTCACCAGCCTGAAAGCGATATTGAAATAACTCAGTTAATAACTTTTCCTCATCGGCCAAAGCGGCCAAACAATTGCGAATATCTCCCGGCGGCAATACCCCAATTTCCCGCCGCAGTCGCCCGGAAGACCCGCCATCATCGGCCACGGTGACGATCGCAGTAATTTTGGCACTGTAATCCTTCAATCCCCTAAGCAAATGAGAAAGGCCTGTACCCCCTCCAATGGCGACAATTTTCGGGCCGCGGTGCAAGCGGCGGTGGTCGAGGAGCCGATCGACCAATTCCTCATTCCCTTCCGGCATCAGCACTTGAGTAATCGAGTTCAAACTGCGAGTTTGACCCCACAGAATTAACAAAATCCCGCCCGCAATCACGATCGGGCCCGACAGGTAATTGGGGATAACTTCCGCAATCCACGCCAAAAAATTTCTCAACAATTGCAACAAGAAAAAAATCGGAGTCATCCCAGTCCAAATCGCTAACCCCAAAGTGGCAAGTACCACACCGCTAGCACTGATCAGCAGCCACCGTTTCACCAACAGTCCGGGGGCCAACCACTTAAACCACTGGTGAACTCGCCCGTTCCGCAAAGAGGGAGGGTAAGGATTTCTGGATTGGGCAAAAACCTGCTTAGCTTTGGCAAAGACTCGCAGGGCTTTAGGAAATGAACTAATTGACATGGTTAATTAGTCTTAAGGGTATTGGAATAGCTCGAGCTGACAAATTTACAATACAAGAGAGTTTTGATTCTGGCAGTCAATTTAAGTCCTTATTCATCAATCATCAGTCATTAGTCATTAGCTAGACTGATGACTGATGACTGACAACATAATAATCGATCGCATCTTATGGCTGAGCCGCTAATCGAACTCAAGGGGGTAAGTAAGTCCTTCGGGGAGAACCCAATCCTCGATCGAGTGGATCTGAGGATATATCGGGGAGAGGCCCTGGCAATTATTGGCCCTTCCGGGACGGGGAAATCTACGATTTTGCGGATAATTGCGGGCTTGTTGGCCCCGGATGCGGGCGAGGTTTTCGTTCAGGGACAGCGGCGGCTGGGATGGGTGGACGACGTGGCAGATCCGATCGGAATTGGGATGGTGTTTCAGCAAGCGGCTTTGTTTGATTCGCTGACGGTAGAGGAGAATGTCGGTTTTTTACTGTACCAGCATTCTAAGCTGCCGCGCCGCCGGATTCGGGAATTGGTCGAGGAAAAGTTAGAGATGGTGGGTTTACCGGGAATTGGCGAACGCTATCCGGCGCAGTTGTCTGGAGGAATGCGGAAGCGGGTAAGTTTTGCCCGCGCCATCATGGCAAATCCCGATAATGCGAGGGACAATCCGGAGGTTTTGCTGTACGACGAACCGACGGCGGGCTTAGATCCGATCGCTTCGACGGTAATTGAAGATTTAATTCGGGATTTGCAGGCGGCCCAAGGGGTTTGCAGCACTTATGCGATCGTCACTCACCAAGACAGTACCATTCGCCGGACTGCCGATCGCATCGTATTTCTGTACCGAGGAAAAGTGCAGTGGGAGGGCACTGTCAGCGACATTGCCTCAACAGATAATTTGTTAATTAAACAATTTTTTAGCGGCAGCGTTACCGGCCCAATTCAAGTGATTGGATAGTCATTAGTCATTAGTCATTAGTCATTGGTCATTGGTCATTAGTCATTGGTCATTAGTCATTAGTCATTGGTCATTGGCAAAACAGGTTGTTGGTTGTTGGTTTTCAGTTAGTGATTATTAATAGCGAGGGGAATATGACAAGCAAGAGTTTTCAGGATTTGCGGGTTTATAGATTATCAGAACGATTAGCTGATGAAATTTGGACAACTGTTAACACTTGGGATTCCTTTGCCAAAAATACGATCGGTCAACAAATTGTCCGTTCAGCCGATAGCGTCGGTGCTAACATAGCAGAAGGAGTCGGACGAGGCAGCTATCAAGACAATCGACGTTTTGTCAAGATAGCTAGAGGTTCTTTATATGAAACTCAACATTGGTTGAGACGAGCTTACACTCGAAATCTTTTAACCGTTGAACAAGTAAATACATTCACAACAATCATTAATGACTTAGCCCCTCAATTAAACTCATATCTACAATCTATCGGCTCATCTCCTAAAAACTATGACGAGTAACTCACAAACAACAACGAATAACTAATGACTAATGACTAATGACCAATGACTAATGACCAATGACTAATGACTAATGACGCTCGGAGGCAATATGCGATCGCGAACTGTAAGAGAAGGTTCTGTCGGATTCTTGATTTTAGTAGGAATCGGTTTATTTGGCGGCTTAGTGCTCTGGCTGCAGGGCGTACAGCTAGGAAACCGCAGCTACAAATTCGCCGTAGAATTTGCCAGCGCCCAGGGAATGCAAATAGGTACGCCCGTCAGGTATCGCGGCGTCGCCGTCGGTAAAATTACCGCCATCAAAGCCAGCGCCAACGGGGTAGAGGTGACGATGGAGATAGCCCCCGGTACTTTAGTTATGCCGCGCGATGTGGCGATCGAAGCAAATAAATCCGGTTTAATTGGCGAATCGTCGATCGACATTACCCCCAACTCAATTTTGCCAGACTCATTACTCACCGCCAATCCCATTAGTGCCGACTGTCCCCCAGAAATTATCTGCAAAAATTCCCGCTTAAAAGGTCAAGCAGGAGTCAGTCTCGACGAACTAATTCGATCCACAGTCCGCCTAGCTAATTTATACACCGACCCCGCCCTGTTCAACAATATTAAATCAATTTCCGAGAATACAGCCAACACAGCCAAAGGCGCAGCTAAACTCACTCAAGATTTATCAAGTTTAACTCAAACAGCCAAAGCCGAAATCCAAACATTGAATAAATCAGTAACAGGAGACGTTGGCAACTTAACTCAATCAGTAAAAACCGAATTAACAACGTTAAATCAATCATTAAAGGGAGAAGCCAACAGTTTGACTCAATCTTTAAAAGGAGAAGTAACCAGTTTAAATCAATCCTTAAAAGGAGAAGCCAGCAGCTTAAATCAATCGCTCAAAGGAGAAATCTCAGGAGTTGCCGCCGATGTTTCTAAAGTAGCAGCTACAGCGGACACTTCCACAAAAGCCGTATCAGCCGCTGCAATAAATTCTGCCAATTCAGTAACTCAAGCAGCCAATAGAATCACCTTAACAGCCAACGAAGTCAATTCATTAGTAACAACCAACCGCGCCAGTTTAGTCTCAACCCTAAATAACATCAATCAAAGCAGTCAAGAATTGCGGGTAGCCGTCAGCAGTTTGAGTCCAACAATTAATCGAATCAACCAAGGACAATTGCTAACTAATTTAGAAGTTTTATCAGCGAATGCGGCCCAAGCCTCTGCTACTTTGCGAGATTTATCCAACCAGGTAAACAATCCCGCCACTTTGCTATTATTGCAGCAAACCCTAGATTCTGCACGAGCTACATTTCAGAACGTGCAGAAAATCACTTCCGACGTAGATGAAGTGACCGGAGACCCGGCTTTCCGCAACAACATTCGCAGGTTATTTAACGGATTGGGAGGCTTGTTGGGTTCGACAGAACAACTGCGGCAGCAAGTTAAAGTCGCTCAAACATTAGCTCCTATTTCGCAGAAAGTAAATGCGAGTACAACTGCGGTAAATCAATCAGTAAAGCAGGGAATTCCCAGCTTGCACAAACCGCAAAAATTGCCTGTTATACATTCTCAAACTTCAAGGTCAGCAGAATTAGTTCCTCCCGAAAATACTCCTTGAAATATGGTATCATTGAATAACCGTCGGTAAGGTGCGCGGGCGCGCCCTACAGTTAGGAATGTGCGCCTTGTAGAGGTTTCACTTAGTAATGTTGGCAGCGCGCACCCCGAGATTCAAGTTGTGCAAATCTTCTTAAAAAAAACATCTTTAAATCGAAACAAGGAAAAGCAATGACGCAAACATTATCAAAACCTCCCGCAACCCAAACCAAGTACAATATAACTTGGGAAAAATTGCCAGACGACTTCAAATTACCAGACGATCCTGTGGAAAACATCGACCAACCGCTGTTAGCAGCAGCCCTCAGAGAATCCTTAGAACTCGCAGGATTGATCGTAGCTTCAATGCTAATAGCTTCCAACTTTGGACTGTGCGCCCAAGTCAACGACAAAACAATAGTAAAAGCACCAGATTGGGTATACATTCCCTCAGTATTGCCACCCCAACCGGGAGAAGTGCGCCGCAGTTATACTCCCAATGCAGAGGGAGAAGTGCCGGCGGTAGTGATGGAATTTTTATCGGATACTAAGGGCAGTGAATATTCGACAATATCAAAATATCCTTACGGGAAGTGGCGGTTTTACGAGCAAATTTTGCAAGTTCCAGTTTATGCAATCTTCGATCCTAAATCGGGACAATTAGAAGTATACCTTTTGGTTTCAGGACAGTACACAAAGCAAGAACCAGATGCTAATAGTCGATTTTGGATAGAATCGATGGGATTATTTTTGGGGGTTTGGTCAGGAGAAAAATCTCATAGGAGGGGTTATTGGTTGCGCTGGTGGGATGAGAATGGCAATTTGTTGCTGTGGGGTATCGAAAAAGTCGAACAGGAACAACAGCGGGCCGAACAAGAACAGCAGCGGGCCGAACAGGAACAACAGCGGGCCGAACAAGAACAACAGCGGGCCGATCGATTTGCGGCATATTTAAGAAGTCAGGGTATCGATCCCGATGCAATTTGAAGCGGTGGGACGATCGATCTTAACTCTCAATCAAAAATTCAGAATCTCCCAAAAATTAATTGCAACACAACAATCAAAACCAATGACGGAAAAATCATTACCAGAAATAAAACTAACCCCGTTCGAGTACGAAGTAACTTGGGAAAAAATGCCAGAGGATTTCAACTTACCAGAGGAGCCTGTGGAAAACATCGACCAACCACTGTTAGTAGCAGCCCTCAGAGAATCTTTGGAAATCGCAGGATTTATCCAACCTTCAATGCTGATAGGTTCCAATTTTGGATTGTGCGCCAAAGTCAACAACAAAATAATTGTAAAAGCACCAGATTGGGTGTATGTTTCCTCAGTATTGCCTCCGGAACCGGGAGAAATTCGTCGCAGTTATACTCCCAATGCACAGGGAGAATTACCGGCAATAGTGATGGAATTTATATATGAGGATGATGACGAGACTGGGTATTCTGTGAAACCGACATATCCTTATGGAAAGTGGCGGTTTTACGAGCAAATTTTGCAGGTTCCGCTGTATGCAATTTTTGATCCGCGATCGGGAGAGTTGGACATATACCGCTTGGTTGCTGGAAAGTACGAACTGCAAGAAGAACCCGATGCCGATCGCCGATTTTGGATAGAATCAATGGGTTTATTTTTGGGGGTTTGGGAAGGGGAAAAATCTCAGAGAAGGGGTTATTGGTTGCGCTGGTGGGATGAGAATGGCAATTTGTTGCTGTGGGGTGCAGAACGGGTGGAACAGGAACAACAGCGCGCCGATGGGGAACGTCAGCGAGCCGATGAGGAACAACAGCGCGCCGATCGCCTAATGGCATACTTGATAAGTCAGGGTATCGATCCTGATGTTATTTGAAGGTCGATCGATTTTAGATTTTAGATGGAATTAAGGAGCGCCATGACTGCAACAATATTAGAAGAAAAATTAGATCTGCCGTTGCGATTTCCAGGGTTAAGCTGGGAACAATTCAAAACCTTAGAACCGATGCTGGATATTCCCGGAGTTCGGCTGTCATTTTTAGATGGGATACTGGAGATTCATCAAAAAGCTGGAAGAAAACACGAAATAACTAAGGGACGTATCGGTGCGTTGGTAGAAACATATTTGCTGAAAGCAGGAATCGATTTCACTCCAACGGGTTCGTTGACTTTAGAAAATGAATCGGAACGAGTGAAGTGTGAAGCAGACAAGTCTTACGAATTGGGTGCTGATAGAGAACGTCCAGATTTAGCGATCGAAGTAGTCGTAACTAGCGGCGGAATTGATAAGCTAGAGGCTTACAAACGCCTGCAAATTTCTGAAGTCTGGTTTTGGGAAAACAGCCGACTGTCTCTGTATGCTCTGGGAGAGGAAGGATACGAACAGATTGCGAGTTCTCAATTGCTCCCAGAACTCGATATTGATTTACTTGTCAGGTGTGTTAATATGCCGAGTCATGTTGAGGCAGTTAAAGAATTCAAAAGGGCGATCGAACGATTTTAGATTTTGGATTTTGGATTTGCGATTTTTGGGAATTTTTGAATTGAGATTGGATATCAATTCGCAATCATACCGCAACTATTGGCAAGCTTCGCTCGCAGAATGATTAACAGCAGCAAAAAGATTTATAATAGAGCTACAACTCACAGGAAGCACGACCATGACAGCAGTCGTTCCCACCCTCAAATCATCTGAAATTGTCTACCCCAGTGCGGATGGAAAACCCGTGGCAGAATCCTACGACCACCTCTATGCAATTTTAAGCACTTTAGAAGTTCTCAAACAATACCTCGCCGGACAGCGTGCTACGGTTTTGGCAAACCAATATTTATATTACGCTGAAGGTTTTCCAAAATTACGCACTGCACCCGATGTGATGGTAATTTATGATGTGGAACCGGGAGGCAGAGATAATTATAAAATCTGGTTGGAAGGGCAAGTTCCGAAGGTAGTTTTTGAAATTACGTCACCGGGCACGCAGTCGGAAGATAAAGTTGCGAAAAAGGATTTGTACGAAAGTTTGGAAGTTCAGGAATATTGGTTGTTTGACCCCAAAGGACAATGGATACCGGAAAAATTGCGGGGATATCGACTGCGGGAAGATGGCTATCAATTAATTACTGACAGTCGCAGTGAAGTGTTGCGACTGCGTTTGGAAATAGAGGGAAAAGTCATCGGTTTTTATCGGGAAGATAATGGAGAAAAATTACTGCTTCCTGATGAATTAGCCTCAGCATTGGGAGCGCAACGTCAGCGTGCCGAAGCGGAACGTCAGCGTGCCGAAGCGGAACGTCAACGTGCCGAAGCGGAACGTCAACGTGCTGAAGCAGAAAGTCAGCGTGCTGCTGAACTCGAATCTTTGCTAGCGCGTTACCGAGATCGGTTTGGCGAATTGCCTGACGGTGGTAACAGCTAAAAAATCAGCGGGCGATCGCACTTCACGGATCTCGATCGCCCGCGTGCTATTGTTAGCTAGATATCCTTGACAAATCTCAGGTTTTGTGTTGTTGCTGAAGTTGCTCTCAAATTTTAAATGGGAAAGGGCGATCGTTTTGCGATCGAACTTGGGCAATCTAGAGATAGGTACGAGTGTGAGTGCCTGGAAAACAGCTACGGTCAAGGTTGGCAATGGAAAGTATACAGAAGAAATCTGGTGATAGTCGGGTTCGTAAGGGCGATCGAATTAAGCAGATTTTTGCGTTTGTATCGATGGCTGGTTTTGCTGGTTCTACGATTTTGGGTATGGTGAGCCTGTTCAGCAGCGGTTTGAGCAGCCAGCACCGACAAAAACCCGTGGCTGCTGCTGTTTCTCAGGAGTCTGTGCTGGCGGTGCAGGAACGGGGATATGAGACGGTTTTGCAGCGGGAACCTCAGAATGTGACTGCTCTGGAGGGGTTGGCAAATGTCCGGTTGGAGATGAATGATCGGGTAGGGGCGATCGAGCGAGCCTTTGGAGAAGTTGGTGAAGTTGAATCCCGGGCGCGCTGATTATCAGGCCCTGTTGGCCCAGGCTAAGGGGAAGTAGAGGAAAATATAAACATTGCAACTGAAGTTTTTTAAGGGAATCTAATGCATCTAATCCATCGCAAAACTTGCCGTGTCTGTGGTTCTTCGGCTCTTACAAATGTTATCAATCTGGGTGATCAGCATCTGCAAGGTTCATTCATAAAACCAGGAAAAGAAGAACCGCCATTCAGAAAAATTCCTCTTTCTCTCGTGCGCTGTGACCCGCTGAAAGACGAAAAAGCCTGCGGTTTGCTTCAGATGGAACATACTGTGCCCCCAGAAGTGTTATATTCCGCCTACTGGTATCGTTCCGGTACAAATCAGACTATGCGAAGTCACTTGCAGGCAATTGCAGAAGAGGCTTCATCGCTAATTGGCAAAGACAAAGCGTTTGTCTTGGACATTGGTTGCAATGACGGCACTTTGCTCAAGTGCTATCCAGAAGAATTTATCAAATTTGGAGTAGATCCGTCTGACTTAGCTCAAGAAATTACTGGAGATATTACTGTTATTCAAGATATTTTTCCTTCGGAAGAACTCATAACACTCCTGAAAGGCGAAAGATTTGATATTATTACATCTATCGCCATGTTTTACGACCTTGAAAATCCTGTCAGGTTCTGCCAAGAAATTAAAAAATCGCTAGATGTTGATGGGGTATGGATATTAGAAATGTCATATATGCCATCCATGCTAAAAATGAATTCTTATGATACTATTTGCCACGAGCATTTGGAATATTACAGTTTGGCAGTGCTGGAGTATATTCTGAAACAAGCAGAACTGAAGATAGTCGATGCTCTCGTCAACGACATCAACGGTGGCAGTATTCGCTGTTATGCGACACATATCGATAATTTTGCATTTAAGAACAAAGAAGCTTTGCAGCGCATCAATCTGTTGCGTCAAGAAGAATTTGATATGGAGCTAGATACCGATAAACCATACAAAAATTTTCAAGACCGTATAAACGTACATAAAGAAGAACTGAATTCGTTACTTAAAAAATTGAAAAAAGAAGGCAAGACGATTCATCTATACGGTGCTTCAACCAAAGGCAATACTATATTACAATGGTGTGGAATCGATCATCGTATTATAGATGTTGCTGCGGAGAGAAACCCAGATAAATATGGCGCTTATACTCTGGGTACTGATATTCCCATTGTCAGCGAAGAAGAGTCAAGGGCTATGAACCCCGATTATTATCTAGTGTTACCTTGGCACTTTAAAGAAGAATTTATCAAACGCGAGAAAGAATCTTTGAATAAAGGAATAGGGATGATATTCCCTCTCCCAAACATTGAAATTCTTAAATACTAAGCCTACCTCGAAGTAGCGATTGATGTATTGGTGACTAGCAGAGTAATAGAAAATAGGAAAAAAGTCATTTTTATGATTAAAGTTCTGAAAAATTGGCAAGAAATCGGTGACGCAACTCTCACTCTACAGCGCCAAGGTCTCCCAACACACTCGGACACTCGGAAAAATTGGGACTTGTCCCTACTTTACGAAACTATTGCCTCGGAAAATAGGAATTCTCGAATTGTCGATCTTGGATGTAGTCCCGGGTGTACTCTGGTTTTTTTAATTAGCCTTGGATTCACAAACCTATATGGAATAGATTTCGATCTAGATTTCAAGGGAGGGAGAGATTTCCCAGCTAATCTTTATCAGGGAGATATTACAAATACCACTTTTGAGAGCGATTTTTTTGACGCGGCAATCAGTATTTCTGTGATCGAACACGGCGTAGATTTAAAAGACTTATTTAATGAAGTTAACAGAATTATAAAAAACGATGGATTACTATTTTTGACGACTGATTATTGGGCAGACAAACAGGATGTTGGGGAAATTAATCCTCTGGGGTTGCCCTGGAAAGTATTTTCTGAAGCAGATATACAAGAGTTAATTGACATAGCTCAAGATTATGGATTTTGCTTAAACGAAGATATAAATATTCCGGGCTGTTCAGAGCAGACTATTATTTGGCAAGGGATAGAATACACATTTATTGCTTTGATATTCAAAAAGAAAGAAACAGTTTATAAAAACAACATTGAGAAAGTTGAGGAAGGTGTATCTTTAGTTGAAGGTTCAATCGGATTAACGGAAACAGAAAGTCTTGCTGATAGAGCAACAGAATCTCTATTGTCTACAGTTCTATTGTCCTGTGAAAACTATCAGATAAATTTTGGGAAAAATTCTGCACTACAAGATTTGCGTTTGATTAGGAAAAAAGTTGCTGATTGTTGGCTAAATTTAGCCGAAAGTGAACTAGAAAGCTCTTACTTGGGAGAGTTAGGAGAAGCACATCGAATGTTGCTGAACAGCGGGATTAAAAATGAACAACTTACAGATACAGAAGAGAGGTTTTTGGATGAAATAGCAGCAGAGCTTTCCAGAGGATTTGATGCTCCGAAAGCTATCCCTTATTTGCTAGCTGCTATGCTGTACAAGCCTGCCGCTCAATTGCCGTTGTTGTATGAGATTCCTCGGATTCCCCAATGGTTGCTCAATAACTATCTGACATTCATGTTTGAGTATCCACGTTTATTTCAGGAAGTTGGAGAAGCAGATGGTTATTACCACTACGCAAAAAAATGGGTAGATTACCTCCACCAAAACATCTTCAGCAACCAAGAATCACAACTGTGGCAGGATGTGGCTGTTTGTTTTTATAAACTTGCTAACTTCATTCCTATTTACTTTAATAGTCAAAATCTGAAAGATATCTGTAAAAAGCGCGCTGAGATACTGGAATTTGTCTTAAAAATTGGCGGACACCAAATTGACTGGGATTTTCCTGAGAGGTTGCCCGAAAGAAACAAGATTCGCCTAGGAATTTTGGCAGCCCATTTTCAGCCACAGACAGAAACTTTTGCCACATTGCCAGTTTACAAGCACTTAAATAGAGATTTATTTGAAATTATTCTCTACACGGTACAGGCAGGCAATCATCGACTAGAGCGGTATTGCGGGGGTCACGCTGATGCTATGGTTTTGCTGCCCCAAGATTTACCGAGTCAAGTTCAAACTATTCGCGATGGAGACCTAGATGTTATTCTGATTGCCACCAACGTTACAGCAGGGGCTAATTCCATAGCATGGCTGGCTTTGCATCGGCTAGCGCGGATACAGATTGCTAATGTGTGTTCCTGTATCACAACTGGGATGCGTCATGTAGATTACTATGTCTCAGGCTTATTTAGCGAGCCAGAAAATGATCCTCAGCAGCATTATACAGAGACTCTACTTGCATTAGATGGGTCGGCTCACTGTTATGATTTTGCGACAGAGGAACAGCTTACAGCTACACTCAGCGTTAATAGAGAAAATTTAGGCATTGCTGAGGATACGGTAGTTTATATTTCGGGTTCTAATTTTTACAAAATTACTCCTGAAGTAGAAGCAGTTTGGACAAAGATAGTTGCTAGTACACCTAACTCCAAGCTGGTTCTTTATCCATTTAATCCTAACTGGTCTTCAAATTACGCTGTTGCCGCTTTTCAGAAGCGTTTAGCTGCTAGTTTTGCTCGGTATGGTTTGAGCGAAGAGCAATTAATCATTCTTGATTGCGTTCCGAACCGCGCTGATGTATTAGAACGTTTGAAGCTGGGTGATGTTTATTTAGATTCTTATCCATTTGCTGGTGCAACATCGCTGCTAGATCCATTGACTATTGGTCTACCAACGGTTGCTATGGGAGGTAGCACTTTCAGATCTAGGGTAGGATTGGCGCTTTTGAAAGAATTGCAAGTTGATGAGTTGATTGCGGAAAATGAAGAGTCATATATCGAGTTGGCGATCGCACTTGGTACAAACCGTGAATTGCGCCAACAAAAGAGTTATTTGATCGAGCAGCGAATGCAAAGTAATCCAAAATTTTTAGACAGCCGTACATACTCTGCTAAAATGGGAACTCTGTTTCAAGAACTCTTCCGATCGCAACAAGCAACTTCTCTGAGCAATAACCTCAAGTTAAGAGAGGTAAACCTCATTATTTTCCCAGATTGGAGTCAATCGGAAGATACTTTATTTCGAGAGTTAACGAAGGCGATCGGCGCCCTCGCAACTCACCCTGACAAAAGTAAGATGACTTTGCTGGTAGACAGCAGCAACATTTCTGACGAAGATGCTAATTTGGCTTTATCCAGCGTGGCAATGAATCTTTTGATGCAAGAGGATTTAGACGTTTCAGAAGGCCCAGAAATTACTCTTTTGGGACTATTGAGCGAAATTCAGCGGGAAATTATCATTTCTAACCTTCACGTTCGGATTGCATTGGAAAATGAGAATATAGAGGCGATCGCAAGTCTCGCAGCCCAAACTCTTCCGTCATGTGAACTCGTTAGTTTGAGCAACAAGAAAGTTGTTCAGTTACGAACCGGAGCATGGGTTATGCAATAGTATGATTTTGTTTCTCAGACAAGGAGACACGGACAGCGGCATAGTGACCAATCTAACTTAAGGATTACATTTTTATGGACTTTCAAAGATTTATCGAACAGCTTCCCAATCTTTACGATAACTGGAGTCTCCCCTCCGTGCAGCCGAAGTCTCAGCGATGTGGGCTGGTACTTGAACAAGTGGAGGGAATGACAACAGCAAATATCATGCAGTTGCTAAATTTTGCTGTAGACTGCATGGAACCGGGGGAAGTTTATTGTGAGATTGGTTGCTTCCGGGGAGCTAGTTTAATCGGCGCCCTCCTCGATCGTCCCGACTGTATGGCTTATGCCATAGATAATTTTTCGGAATTTGACGAGTCTGGTGAAAACCTAGAAAAACTTACAAATAATCTATCTAAATTTAATCTGGAGGAGCAAGTATTTTTTTGCAATCAAGACTTTGAGGAGTTTTTTGGGGAGCTGCAACAGCTAGGATTGGATGAAAAAATAGGCGTTTATTTTTACGATGCTAGTTATAACTATCGCTCTCAACTCTTAGCTTTACTTTTAGTCAAACCTTTTCTGGCAAACCAGGCGCTAATTGTTTTAAGTAATGCTAACTCCGAGCATGTTCAGCAAGCGATCTTAGATTTTACAGCGACTAACGAGCGATGTAAAATTGTACTTAATTTGCCGACTGTAAAGTTCTGTGATGACAATTTTTGGAATGGTATATCTATTTTAATCTGGGGTATTGATGGAATTAATAATGATAATTGTCTCACAGATAAGTGCAACAGTCACGTCGTCATAGAAGCTCTGAGAGAAACTCACTTAAAACATCAGCAAGAATCAGTAAATGCTCTTTTTACAGAAGCGGGAGTATTAACTCACGGGCATCGATATGCGGAAGCGGAGCAAAAGTATAAAATAATATTGCTTTATGAAAGCAATAATGCGGCTGCTTGGATGAATTTGGGAATTATCTACTACCTGACAGAACGCTATCAAGAAGCAATGGATGCCCTTGCAAAATCTTTAGAAATAGACTCATCAAAAGCTGCAATTCATTATAGCTTTGGCTTGGTTTTAGAAAAAACCTCTAATTATGAGCAAGCAATTGAGGCTTACAGGCAGGCGCTCGCACTCAATCCCAAAAATACCGACGCTTACAACAATCTCGGCAATATTTTGCTTCAAACAGGACACATCGAAGAAGCTGAGAATGTTTATCGTCAAGCGATTCAAGAAAATCCAAATGATTTTGGCAGCTATCAAAATTTGGGCAATACGCTAATGGTTAATAGTAGTTGGGATGAAGCAATTGAGACTTATCTAAAAGCTTTGACTCTCAAGCCGCGCGATCCTGACATTCTAAACAATCTAGGATTAGCTTATGAAGCTAAAGGGGAGAAAGCTTTGTCCTTGAGTTATTTTGGTTATTCTTACTATAGACGTAGAAATTATGAAGAAGCTGTTGATTATTTTAAAAGATTATTAGAAATCAATCAAGACGTAGAGCCAAATGATTATCTAACCCTGGCAATTTCTTTAAATAAGTTTAATCAGGAAGAAGAAAGTCTCAGCATTATTCAACAGGGACTCAAAAAATATCCAAACGAGACCGCTTTTTACCGCATCAGGATAGAGTTTTTGAATGAAAGTGGTCGTATTCAAGAAGCAATTGCCACCGCCACAGAAGCCTCTAATTCTCACCCCGATGATTTGTCTCTTTATATCATAAACCAATTAATCTTGCCATCGTTTTATGAAAATTATGAACAAATAGCTTTTTACCGTCAGCGATTCATTCTAGGACTGCAAAATGCGATCGAGCGAACTAAATTAGACAGTCATGAAGCCAGAAAAAGCGCCTTAACCGCTACGGCGAGCATCCCTGCAACCTTTTACCTCTCTTATCAAGGTTACCATGACCGAGAATTGCCAGAACAGTATGGGAAGTTTATTCATAAAGTTATGGCAGCTAACTATTCTGCATGGGTAGCTCCTATGCCGATGCCACCCATTAAAAATAATGGCAAAATTCGGATTGGTTATCTTTCGGATGCACTGGGTAATTCTAGTGCAACTAAATGGATATTAGGGTGGCTAGAGAATTGCGACCGAGACAAGTTTGAAATTTACTGCTACCATACAGGTTCTTATTTAGGCATAGGTTCCACGACTCAAAAAATTAGGTTGTTAAGTGATTTTTATTATTACATCCCTGACAACTTAGAAGCAGTTTGTCAGCAAATATTCAAAGACCAGTTGCATATTCTAGTATTTTTAGCTATTGGGATGTGGGCACCGACAACCCAATTGGCATCCCTGCGTTTGGCTCCAATTCAATGTACTGCCTGGGGACATCCCGTTACCTCTGGATTGCCAACCATCGATTACTTCTTGTCTGGTGACTTGCTCGAACCAGAAAATGCCCAAGAACACTATACAGAACAATTAGTTCGGCTCCCCAATCTGGGAATTTCCTATCCAAAACCGTTGATTCCTAAACCAACTAAAACTCGTTCAGATTTTCGGCTTGGCGATAAGGCTGTCATTTATCTATCTTGTCAATTAAGTTTTAAATATTTACCCCAGTACGATTATATCTTTGTGGAAATAGTTCGCCGAGTTCCCCAAGCTCAGCTTGTATTTGTCTTTAGATCGAAGTTTTTTAATGATGCCTCTACAACTCTAGAAACAAAATTTCGCCAGCGGTTACACGAAGCCTTCGCAGCCGTTAATTTGAATAGCGAGGATTATTGTGTATTTTTGCCCGGTCAAGACTGGGAGAGTTACACCAGTCTGATGTTAAATTCAGATGTTTTTCTGGATACCTTAAGTTTTTCGGGAGGTCACACCACTTTTGATGCAGTTGCCTGCAATTTACCTATTGTGACCTGTGCGGGTGAGTTGATGCGAGGTCGTCAGTCCTGTGGAATCTTGAAAATGTTAGGAGTGACAGATACGATTGCCCAAAATGAAGCAGAGTATATTGAGATTGCCGTGAAATTGGGATTAGACCCCCAATGGCGACAGGATATCTCGCAGTCAATGAGCGATCGTCATGCTTATCTTTATGAAGACAAAACCTGTGTCCAAGGACTCGAGCAATTTTACGAACAAGTTGTGCAAGAAAGGCTAAAGCAACAAGAAACAGCACCGTTGACCTTGCCAAAAGCTCTCTTTCAAAATAGCTTAACTAAGGCTGTACTCCATGTTGGGTGCGGGCCTTATCGTCCAGATAGTTTACCTGAAACCTTCCGTACCGATGAATGGCAAGAAGTGCGACTGGATATTGACCCTGCTGTGAGGCCGGATATCATCGGTTCCATCACACAGATGAGTGCTGTACCTAGCGAGTCAGTTGATGCCGTCTATTCATCTCACAATGTGGAACACGTTTATTATCATCAAGTACCCCTTGTTTTAGCAGAATTCCATCGCGTTTTAAAGCCTGGGGGCTTCGCCATGATTCTTGTTCCAGATATCCAGGTAGCAGCAGAGGCTGTAGCTGAGGGCAACTTAGAAGATTCTCCTCTGTATATTTCTCCTGCTGACCCGATCGCAGCCATTGATATGTTCTATGGTTTTAGGAAAGCGATCGCTTCTGGCAATTACTACATGGCTCACCATACAGCATTCACAGCCAAGAGCCTTAGTGACAAAATGCAGCAAGCTGGCTTCGGCGATTTAGAGGTACGTCGAGAAAACTTCAATATTGTGGCAATAGGCTACAAATAGCAGGTGTTGAAAACCGAGTATAAATTGTGCAATTAAAACTTTGAAGACCAACGATTCACGGTTGTACCGGAGGCTGGATGGGTCAATGTCCTCCCTCAATGTACCTTTGCCACATCTGTTCGTAAGCATTTTCCATTTCGCGGGTAAACTTTTCAGCATTCCACAGGGGAGATGTTTGCCTCGACTGTCGCAGTTTCCCAGATATTTGCTGTCGCAAAACAGGATCTTTCCCCAAACGAATGCCCCATTCCACATAGTCTTCATCAGTCCAAGCAATCCCCTCTGTAACGCCAGCATTCATCATCATGGTGTAGCTGTTGCGAGCGGCAAACTGCTCTCCCACTCGCGTCACTAAAGGAATCCCCATCCAGAGAGTTTCTAGAGTGGTTGTGGCTCCGTTGTAAGGATAGGTATCCAACACCACGTCCGCAATGCCTAAGTTGGCTCGGTGTACTTGTTCTAAAGCAACCTCTGGCAAAAACCGCAGGCGATCGCACTCCACCCCTTCCTCTTCGGCTAGTTGATTAAAAAATATTTTCATCGAGTCTTCGTCTGCCGCTCCCTTGATTAAAAAGTAACTGTTTGGGACTTCCTTGAGAATCTTCATTTGTAGTCGTGCTGTATCTAGATGACGTTTGTAGCCCCTCTGAGCGCTAAGATATACGACAGCATAGCTAGGAATATTTAACCGATCGCGTCGCAGAGTTGGGACACCCACCTCAAAACCATCCACAGCTATATAAATTTGAGGCAAACGCCAGATTTTTTCTGTGTAATAATCTTGGGCGAACTCCGGTAAAACATAGGGATCTGCCACAAAATAGTCAATCGCAGGCAATCCTGAAGCATCCCAACCCAGCCAAGACACTTGAACAGGTGCAGGTTTGAGCGCCATTGTCTCACAACTAATATCTATAGTTATACTGTCGAGATCGATCAGAATATCGATTTCATCTCGATCGATTTGCTCGGCTATTTCAATCCCAGAAATACCGCCTTTGTATGCTTTAAATACCTGACTGACATACCATTCTTGTAAAGAGTCTTGCGTTTTTTTATTGCCCATGAAATACGCATAAATTTGAAAACGATCGCGATCGTGATACTGAAACAGCGATCGCGCTAACCAACCTACAGAATGTCTTCTGAGACAATGAGATACGTAGCCTATTTTCAAAGGCTTGGCAGCAACACCCAGGCTTTTACGAGATAATTGTCGCTGTCGGTATCGCTCTGCCTGCTCCTTAGCATATGTTTGAACATTTGCTTGGCACAACTGAGACAGTTGGTTTTGAATTGGTCTATTCGTTTTCGGATCATCCTGAAAGTACGGGAAAAAGAAGGAGGTAAGAAACAGGTTTTGAACTGTAATTGGGTGAAGCGATGTTGATTGTTGAGCTATCAGTGACTCCAGCAATAATTTGTGCCGTTTAATAACCGTACTGAACTCTTCCCAATATCCACCTGCACTCATCAAACCCCGCATAATCTGATGATTTGAAAAAACTTTGTCTGGTAACTCATGCGATAATGAATAGCGCAGCTTTGCTACCTCAATACCCTCATCATATTGCCCCGCATTCTGGTAAAAAACAGCCAACTGCTGCAAAATACCTAAATTCTTATCATCTAAACTAAGAGCTAGTTCACCAAACTTTACTGCTAATTTTGGTATCAGTGCAGAGTGAGCAATTTCCACCGAGGCTGTGATTGCGATTTCGATGAAAACTTGAGGATTGTGGACATGAGCCACACAAGCTTCCGCGAATTCTAGAGAGCACGGATGCAAAGCATCGAAATCTAAAACACTCTTCAAAACTTGCATTAATAATTCAGAGTCTACCCCGACGATCGGCGGCTTCGCCTGAAGTGCTTCAATCACCCCTAGAGAACTCGGTTCCTCTCCTGTGTACGTTTCAAGCAGGATGGACAGTCCGATCGAATGCAACAGATTGTTAATATCTGTGGGATTGATTTCCCGTATGTGCTGGCGGATTGCCCAAGCCACCCCATAGTCACCGATATCCAACCGCCTCCGCTCTGCTTCCGCTTGCAACACTTCGATCAGTTGTGCTGTCCACATCTCGATTTGGTCTGGTTCCCCCTCTGCCATCCCCAACAGCCAAGTTGTTTGGGCTTCTACCTCTTGCCCGTCCAATAGTAAGATCAACCCCAAATGCCAATAGTGAGACTTAGTATCCGGTTCAGCTTCAATCGCCTGTTCGTACAGGTTTGCAGCCATACGGTAATTTCCTTGAATCAAATAGTCCTGTGCTTTTTGCTGCCAAAAATCTGGATTATATAATTCAAATTCTGTTTTAATTGAAATAGATTCACCTAAACTTTCGATTTCTGATTTTAATACTTTTCGATACACTTCAAGGTGTTTGACTAATAATTCTTCTTGTTCTCTCGTGGCGCAATAACGACTATTTTTTTTGAATTTACCCGATTTTTTTACAAAAGCCATATCTATTTGACATAAGGCCGCATCTGAAGGTTGGTAGTGAGGATCGACAATATCATATATTATGAATCCCTGGGATTTCATAAAATTGATTACATCATACATTTGCTCGAATATTGTAGCTTCTACTATCACATATTCTGTCTCCTGTAAAATTTGAATAGCACCTGTTAAAACATCCAATTCAGCGCCATCAACATCCACTTTAATTAAGTAAGGTTCTGACAGCCTTCGTTCTTTACATACTTCATCTAGCGTAATAGCTGATATAGTCCTTAATTCAGAATCTTGAGTAGCTCTCAATAATTCGCCCTCCCTCAACCATGAGGCATTTTTTACAGAGAAATTTTCCTGTTGAGTCTTACTACCGTCCTCTATTGACGACCAAACAAGATGACGAGAAACTTGAAGAGATACACTTCCAGATTTTTTAGCAGCAGCAGCAATAATATAGTCGGCATTTTCAAGCTTGTTGCATAGTTTAGCTAGATAAGGTTCATTCTCTACTACTGGTTCTATCAGAAAATGTCTTGATTCAGGAAAAGCCGTATATAGTGGAGGAGTTCCTAATGCCGCACCTACATCAATAACTGTTTTAGGTTTTAAACCCAACTGCTTTAATTGAAGTAGTGACCCTAGCATTGAGTTTCTACTAATTTGAGTTGTCATAAAGATTTCCCTTATTTTAGTCTTTACACATTGTTGACGCTCTACAGAAAGTGGGTAGCGTACCTAAACACTACCCACTTTCTTATAAGGTTGAAGCTATGCTGCCAAAACCCCCTCTCGCCACGATGGCTGTTTTACTTCGAGACTACCGTCGCAGTACCACTAGGACAAGTGGAAGCACCGTCCGTACTAGACACCCCTCCTGTTCCTGCCGCTCCTGCGGAGAGAGCTTCACACAATATGGCTACAGTAGTTTTATCACCGGTGCCGGTACTCAAAGCTACTGTTCCTGCATAGGCTTTGAGAGACTCGCTCAAAGGTGTTGCGGTGGCGACTGTCTGGGTACCTGCAGTTGTTGGGGCCACAGCATATGTATAGTTAGTAGTTTGAGTTTTAATGCCCAGAGCAGTAGTCTCAACGTTAGTTGCAAAGTTACCATTCTCTGCATATTTTGCTTGTTGAGCGCGATTCAGCGAACCCGCGTACTGCTTAGCTTCAGACTGCTTCGCTTTGTTAGCTTGGTTGAGGAAGGAAGGCAAGGCAATGGCCGACAGAATACCGATAATGATAATAACGACCAGCAGTTCAATCAGAGTAAAACCTTTATCTTGTCTTCTCCGATTGAGGTGTTGCAGGAACTTGGCTTTTAATTCAGTTTTCATTGGTTGTTTCTCCTAGAGGCGCGGGATGCTTGATTTCTAACTCCTGAGTGTAACTTACCCACTTTCGATCTTTTTCATATCATCCTGTCCTAAAAAAAGTTAGCTGGGGCGGGCTGAACGCTCCAAAAGCAGGTATAGAAACGCTTCCAGCCTACTCAAGACTTCCTTGATTTCATCCCAAGCTGTCTTTTCGCTCGCTGGCTGCATAGTAACCGGATGCAGGGGTTTGAGCTTGAGCCAGCGTTCCATGAGAGACTTAGCAGGACAAGGACTCTCCCACAGCGGTAGCAAGCAAGCGGCCACATGGCTTTCTATGATAATAGGTACTAAAGCGGGTAAAGGGACATAACGGCTGATCTCGAAGGGTTTTTGGCTATTAATACAGTGGATCAAATCTTCTGTCGCCTGAAAACTTTTTAGCTGAGGATGCAGGTGTACCCGCACATCTTCCCAGTCAGATAAAGTCCATTCATCAACAGGTACAAAGGACTGAGCCTGATTGGGATGAGCGCACCAAAAGTCAATTAGACGGTTGACAGGATGCAATAATTCAAATAAATGCAGCCGCTCTTCTACAGAAGTTTCTGGCAGGCTCATAGCTAAAAAAGCTGGTAAATTGTCTTGCTCTTTGAAAAGAGCGAGCAAATCCCATCGCCGCCAATTTACCATGCTGACGAACTCTAAATCAGTGGCTCGCAGGGCCGAAAACATTTCAGGGATGGTGTAGCCTTTATCGCCTTGAAATAAATAATTCATTAGCATCCACTCTTCAGTCTGCGCAGCATTGCGATCCCAGCTTTGTATCTTGAGCATGACATCATCTTTCAAAGCTGTCAGAATTTCTCTGGCTATTTCTATTTCTAACTCCCTGGGGTTTTCCTCCATCAATCCCATCATTTTGAAAACTTCCTGCGCCCGAAAATATACAGCCCTCTGTAGCGAGCTATGGAAATTAGTACGAATTATTCCATGAGGTTTTATAACGGATTTTAATTTACTTAATCCAATTTTTATATCGGGCAACAAATAAATAACTTCGTCACTATTAATATAGTCAAATTTCAATTCTAATTTAGGCAATTCTTCAATACAAAGTGCGTGAAACTCTGCATTTTCAAATCCATGATATTGCAGGCGTTTTTGGGCTAACTTAACCGATTCTTCCGACAGGTCAATGCCCACTATTCTCGAACCCGGATTCGCCTCTGCCAAAACCAAGGATTTGTAGCCTGTGCCGCAGCCGGCGTCTAGTATAACTTTACCTTCAGTTTCTATAACTTGTTGATTTCTTAAATAGTAAGCCGTTACTAGATTGTGAATATATAACAATTCATAGTCTTTCTTGGGAGATTGTTCGAGGGGAATTCTCGGGTAAGGAGCATTGTCAAATTGTTGACGAATTTTTTCTATTAACTCTGATTCTTGATTTTCCATTCTGAATTACCCCCGATTCTGCAAAATTGTGCTGTGGTAGTTACACATTCTAAGATGAAAAGGCATTTCATCCTTGGAGCGTAGGGAAAAAGCGATCGCACTTTTCCCCAAACCCCACACCAAACAAGACCACAGCATTGCCATAATAGTTAAGGTCAAAGTTTCCCACCCCCGCCCAAAAACAGATTATACAACCAACCAGCACATCCATGAACACCAACATCAGCCCCATCCTCAAAGTATTCTCCTTCTCCGCCGCATTTTCCCTGGCCATCAAGTACGCAGGGCCCAGCTTATCCATAGCCTCAACCGACTTCAACGCCCTCATCGCCGTGTTTACCCCCAGTATCATCCTAGCTGCGATTCTCGGCTGGCGGGCATGGCAACAGCAGCCGAGGTAGGAGTTGAGCAGTCGTACACAACACCAAAAGCCCCACAATACCCAACAATACAGGACAGACGATCGCATGGATCTAACCACCTTGAATCTCAAACCCTTAAACTTGCTCATTTTCCCCGATTGGAGCCAACCAGAAGAATTGCTATATTTAGAGTTGGCCGCAATTATTAAAAGTATTGTCACTCATCGCGATCGCCACAATCTAGCTCTCTTAATAGATAGCACAGAAATTTCAGAAGACTCTGAGTTAGACGCTCATTTAATTTTGTCCGGGATTCTCATGAATCTCTGCATGGAAGAAGATTTAGAGTCAAGCGTAGAACCGGAAATTATTTTATTAGAAAACCTCAGTCAAAGCCAGTGGCAAAATCTTGTGCCACAGATTCAATATAGAATTAAGATGACTGCGGAAAATCAAACAGCACTAGCCTTATCCGGCGCAGAAATTCTCCCACTATTGGAACAGGATAAACTTAGCCATATAACCCTGGAATTACCAGCATCAAGGGCCCTAAATTTGGCTAACACACTCTACTCTCAAGGAAGATATGAAGAAGCTATTAAGCAGTATCAAAGATTTTCGCAATTCCAAGTAGGAGATGTAGCACTATTTTTGAACTTCAGCGATTGCTGGCGAAGAATTAATAAAATCTCAGCAGCAATCGCTATCCTTGAACACGGAATTCGTTGTCATCGTACAGCCGGACAACTGCACTTTGAACTCATCAAAATTTGCCAGCAGAGCGGACAAACAAAAAAAGCTATTTCCCACGCAGAAATAGCCGCAGAGATTCTCCCGAATGAATACGTTTTTAAACTTTTTAGCCACTTAACATTACCGATAATTTACAATAGTTTACGTGAAATTCAAACTTACCGGAAGAGATTTGTCAGAGAATTAGAAAGCTTGATTCAGCAAACATCTTTGAAAACTCCACAAGAAAAACTAAATGCTTTTTTCGGATTGCAGAGTTTCACTAATTTTTACCTAGCCTATCAAGCCCACAATGTTGTGGAATCGCAATCAAAATATGCCAATTTAGTGCATCAAATTATGGCGGCGAACTATCCCCAGTGGGTGGAACCGCGACAGATGCCTTCGCTGGCGGAAAATGGCAAAATTAGAGTCGGTTATGTTTCTAGTTACTTGCATTCTTACAGCGGCACTTTATGGTTGACCGGCTGGTTGCGCTATGCCGATACGAAACAATTAGAAATTTACTGTTACTACACGGGTAACGAACCCGATCTAATTACAGAACAATTTCGCGAATACAGCCATATATTTCGCCATATTCCTCACAACTTGGAAGCTGTATGCCAACAAATTATTGATGACAAATTGCATATTCTGGTATTCCCTGAAATTGGCATGGATGCACCAACTATCCAGATAGCAGCTTTACGCCTTGCACCGATACAATGTACGGCGTGGGGACATCCTGTTACCTCTGGTTTGCCCACAGTTGACTATTTTATTTCCAGCGAATTGATGGAACCGGAAAATGCACAATTGCATTACTCAGAAACTTTAGTTAAGTTGCCTAATATTGGGGTTTCCTACCCAAAACCACTCGTGGGAGAATTAAACAACAGTCGCTTAGATTTTGACCTGCGAGAAGATGCAATAATTTACTTTTGCTGCCAAGCTCCTTTCAAATACTTACCGCAATATGATTTTATTTTAGCACAAATTGCCCGCCGCGTTCCCCAAGCTCAGTTTATTTTTCCGCGCGGCGAACTGTTGCGAAAACGGCTCAAGCGGGCTTTTGCTGCTGTTAATCTCGACAGCGAAGATTACTGTCTGTTCCGAGCGATTGCAACTCGACAAGAGTATATAGCCATGAACTTTCTTGCCGATGTTTTCTTGGATACTTTCACTTGGTCGGGGGGAAATACGTCTTTGGAGGCGATCGCCTGCAATTTACCTATAGTAACCTGTCCGGGAGAATTTATGCGGGGAATGCACGCTTATAGCTTTCTCAAGATGCTGGGAGTAACAGACACAATCGCCCAAAACGAAGAGGAATATATTCAAATAGCTGTCAAGTTGGGTTTAGATTCAGAGTGGCGGCGAGATATTGCACAACGCATGAGTCAGCGACACGATCGTCTGTTTGACGATAAAGTTTGTGTGACAGCTTTAGAGGGTTTTTATCAACGAGTTGTTCGAGAAAGACTTGAAAGTTAAAGCAATCTTATTTCCTATCCCTGGGAACTCCGGTAAGTTTCAATCTCGACTGCAATCTCCTCCTCGGTAATTTCTTGAACCTCTGGTATAGCTTGCGTTTTATCAAATAATTCCTTGACTTTACGAGCGATGATGCGGCGAGTATTCTGCTCAGACAAAAGCCTTAACGCTTCTCTAAGCACCGCTTCTACATTTTCATATTTTCCCGTGTCTAACTGAGATTGAATCAACTGCTCTAATTCTGGGTTTAAAACAACATTCATCGCCTCTTTCCTGTTCAAAATAGTAATGTACGATCGCACTCATAGCTTGAGTTTAAACCCACAGTCCGGCAGGGGTTTAAACCCCTGCCTCATAGCGAAAGTCCTCTAAAGAGGACTAGGGATCCGTGTAAAAATAACTCGATCAAGTGCATTGCTAAACCGTATCTAAATTTAAAGGCTCCAATTAAAAAGTTACGCCATTTATTTTTACATGATTCCTAATGAGTTCTTTAGTCCTATGCAAGAGGACTTTCGCTATAAGAGGGGGACTTCAGTCCCTGGCGGACTGTGGGAAAGCGGGTTAAGTTGACACGACGAAAGGCACGGTGCGGTGTCCCTACGGGGATGGATCTCGATCTTGAGTGTACTTCATAAACGCGGGATCTGCTGTAGGTGCGATCGCCCTAACCAACAATTCCTCTCCGAAACTCCCTCATAGCTTCCACACTCGAAGCCATCAGCAAACAGCGACACAGCAAATTAATATCTAAATCTGGCAAAACAACACTTGCAGAAATTTTTGCATAACCCTCAGAACCCAAGCGATACATAGCCAATACACCATCCTCCCAGAACCAAACTTCAGAAACTCCCAATACTCGATAGCGCTCCAATTTTTTCACAGTACCGCTAGTGAATACAACCTCTACAGATAAATCGGGAGGAGTTCCAGTTGACCTACCAATAAGATATGATTCGTCAGCTTGTACTGAAGCTTCGCCTTCTGTTTCTAGAGTACGGCTTCCTGTGGGTTTAAATTCAATATCTTTGATGTCAAAGTAAAGAGCTAAAAGAATAGTGAGGATGCGACTTATTGCTTCGTGGTCTTCTGAAACTGCCAAGATTTCTACCTCTCCTTTGTAATAAAACAACTTGATTCCAGGGGAGTCAGAAAACCCCTGTTCAATTAGTTTGAACTGTTCCCAGCTAATCCCAGAATGAATCAACCGTTGGTCTAGCGGGCGTAAAAGTGTCTGTGTCATTATGCGAACCTTTATTAAACTATTGGAATCATCTTAAACAATTAAGATTTACCTCTCCGGTAAGCTGTAATCTTTCCGGCAATCTCCTCATTCATCGCCTCTTTCCTGTCTGAAGAACAGGCAAGATGCCTGTTCCACAAAATATTAAGCTTATTGTGGGGTGGGCGTCTCGCCCGCCCTTGAAAAACTGATTCACATGGTGCAATATCTCAGTTCGATCGCCCTTTCGTTACCTTCCAACCCCACATCCACCCCCAGCAGACAGTTGGCATCATAGTCTCAATGCCTAATTATACAACTAAAGGTCAATTCTAGGGACAAGGCTGCCCTCGAAAGAGCGATCGCACTTCTGTGCAGTAGAGACAAAATCGAGAAGTGCGATCGAGAAGCGCGATCGAGCTAGACTTATCTAAAGGCAACTAAATCTCAGCCCAGCACAACTATCGCAACCAAACTTGAGGCCATCACCATGATTCAAGCCCTACCAGAATTTGTAACATTCGATGAATTCATTGACTGGTATCCTGAAAACTCAGAACATCACTACGAACTTCACAATGGAGAGATTGTTGAAATGCCAAAAGCAACAGGCAAACATTCTAAACTGACAGGTTTTATCGTAGCCGATCTCAATTTTGAAATCAGACGGCTACAATTGCCCTACTTCATCCCCAAAGAATCTGTCATCAAACCCATCAGCGAGGAATCTGGATACGAACCCGATCTAATTGTACTCAACGAACAAACCATTGGAAACGAGCCGCGATGGGAGAAATCATCAATTATTACAATGGGTTCATCAGTCCCCCTAATCGTAGAAGTAACTAGCACCAACTGGGCGGATGATTATTCCCTAAAACTAGAGGCTTACGAGTCAATGGGCATCAATGAATATTGGATTGTAGACTATCTAGGATTGGGCGGCAGACGGTTTATCGGCAATCCAAAGCAACCAACTTTTTCGGTTTACCAACTAATTGACGGGGAATACCAAGTTAAACAATTCAGAGGGGCTGAGGTGATTGAGTCGCCAACTTTCCCAGAATTGAATCTGACAGCGCAGCAGGTGTTCGCCAAAGGGAATTGAGGAGGCTGCGTTGTAGGAGTATATTGTAAAGAGGCGATCGCATTTAAGCTATCTTGTAGAGACGCGATTGCAAAAGCGTCTAAAGCAACGTCGGCAATTCCCCGTTATAATATCTAAAAATCGCATGAAGCTAGGACAGTGGATCGGCTTATTAGCCCTCATCGCATCTTGTTACATCCTCTGGCAAATCAGGCAAGCCCTACTGCTGCTGTTTGCTGCCATCGTCTTAGCCACGGCCTTAAACAAACTAGCACGCTACTTACAAAAAAAATTCCGACTCAAAAGATCGATCGCCGTACTCTGCTCAATTACCTTCTTATTCCTCGTCTTCGTAGGCTTGTTCCTGATAATTGTACCGCCCTTCGCCCTGCAATTCCAACAACTTACCCAAAGAGCCCCTCAAGGAATAGCAAGATTAAATGATTGGGTAGATCAAATCGAAACTCGCTTCTCGGGACAAATCGGCCAACGGCTGCCCAATCTCGATGTTAACGACATTATGCGACAACTGCAACCTTTATTCAACCAACTCGTTGGGGGTGCAGGAGCATTTGTCGGCAACACATTAGGCGTTATCCTGAGTTTTTTGCTAGTCTTAGTTTTGACCTTGATGACCTTAGCAGATCCCCTCTCTTACCGCAAAGCATTTATACAACTATTTCCCTCTTTTTATCGGCGGCGAATCGAGGGTATTTTAGATGAATGCGAAATAGCTCTCGGTAGGTGGGTCATCGGCGCTTTAATTAGCATGAGTGTGATTGCTTTTTTGAGCTTAATTGGCTTGTCTGTTTTGCAAGTTCCGCTACCGCTAGCTCACGCTGTAGTAGCAGGATTTCTGAACTTAATTCCGAATATTGGCCCTACTATCAGCGTCATCCCGCCAATGACGATCGCACTTTTAGACACTCCGTTAAAATCCGGTTTAGTCCTCATCCTTTACTTTCTAATTCAACAGTTTGAAAGCAACATCCTCACCCCCTACGTCATGGCACAGCAAGTATCATTGCTGCCCGCAGTAACATTAATAGCTCAAGTATTCTTCGCCACCTTCTTTGGATTTTTAGGCTTATTGCTAGCCCTCCCCCTCACAGTTGTCGCTCAAGTTTGGATTAGGGAAGCGCTAATTAAAGACATTCTCAACCAGTGGGACGCCAATCCTAAAAGGTTGGCCGCAATTGATTCGGCTATCCACGAAGAATATGAATCTATAGGAGTCACACAAAGCCGGTCAGAAAAGTTACCCGAACACAAACCAGACATCTCCGATGATGCAGACAATGACGATACTACCAATCAATAATTCAGGTTTGTAGTGAGGACTTCAGTCCTTCTTTATCCCCAGATAGAGGACTGAAGTCCTCACTACCCACTTAGTAAATGACGCTGCTGATGAAATTCAATAATTCAGGTTTGTAGTCAGGACTTCAGTCCTTCTTTATTCCAGATAGAGGACTGAAGTCCTCACTACAAACTTAGTCAACAGGTTTGTATTCAGGACTTCAGTCCTTCTTTATTCCAGATAGAGGACTGAAGTCCTCACTACAAACTTAGTCAACAGGTTTGTAGTCAGGACTTCAGTCCTTCTTTATTGTTTGTAGTCAGGACTTCAGTCCTTCTTTATTCCAGATAGAGGACTGAAGTCCTTACTACAAACTTAGTCAACAGGTTTGTAGTGAGGACTTCAGTCCTTCTTTATTCCAAATAGAGGACTGAAGTCCTCACTACAAACTTAGTAAACTTATGGTACTGCGACCGTTGAATAACTATCTTAAACCATAGCACTCTAAACCGCATCTCTACCAGCGCTAAAAATCTGTTGCACCGTCAAATTCAACTCGGGAAATGTGGGCGAAACAATCCTATCAGTCCCCCGAAAATGACTAAGTTGATACTCGCCATCAACCAAATGGTGAACAAAAAAAGTAGGTTGTTTGGGATTGCCAATATAGCGTCGGCCGCCAAGTCCAAAATAATCCGCAATCCAGTATTCAGAAATGCCCAAAGCTTCGTAATCAACCAATTTGTAGCCATAATCATCCCGCCAATTGGTACTGACAACCTCCACAATTAGCCGGACAGAACTACCCATTGTAATGATAGATTGCTTTTTCCATCTCGGTTCGCTGTCCGTCCCTTGCCTGTCCAAAACGATCGCATCCGGTTCGTAACCAGATAACTCGTTATCAGCTTTAACAACGCATTCTTTCGGTACGAAGTAGGGCAACCGCAGCCTCTCGATTTCCATCCCTAGCTTCAGGCACAGGAAGCCAGCTACTTCTGAATGTTCTCCGGTTGCTTTATGCTTCTCAACAATAGTTCCATTGTGCAGTTCGTAACGGTTTATCGAATTTTCAGGATACCAGTCAATAAATTCATCGAAGGTGACTGGTTTTAATATCGCTTGAGTCATGGAGCTCGCTCCTTATATTATTTATGTAGGACTTATGCAATCATCCTCATCAACTCGGTTTCTGACCATATTTATCGCGATCGAACCCAAGATTTTCTAAGAAACCGGGTTTCTTAGCCTCAGTTTTATTATGATATTATCAGATCCGTTATAATGTCTTCCTTTCAATTTAAATCTAGACCGATCGCCAAAACAGCATTTCGCTCCTTCGACAATCCATCAATCCAAAATCAATTCAAAATCTAAAATCCAAAATCTAAAATCTAAAATATATGAGATCGATCGACCAAATCAACGATAAAATCAGCCAAGGCAAAGCCACAGTCTGGACAATCGAAGAACTCAAAACAAGAGTCAGAGAAACCAGCATTACCCAAGCCGCCAAACAAGTCGATGTGATTACCGCCGGCACCTTCGAGCCCATGGAATCCTCCGGCGCCATCATCAACCTCGGCCATACCGACCCCCCGATTAAAATCCGGCAGTGCTGGCTGGACGGCGTTTTAGCCTACTCCGGCTTCGGTGCCGTAGACCTGTACCTGGGAGCCACCCAAGTAACCGAAGACGGCGAAGAATCGCGGGAACGGGGCGGCGGACACGTCATCGAAGACTTAATCGCCGGCAAACCCGTGCAGTTGCGGGCGCTGGGGCAAGTTACAGACTGCTACCCCCGCGCCTCCTTTGAAACCACGATTACCCGCGATACCATCAACCAGTTTTATTTATTCAATCCCCGGAACGCCTATCAAAACTTTATTGTAGGAGTCAACGGGGGCGATCGCCCGCTGTTCACCTACCTCGGCCCCCTGCAACCGAACCTCGGCAACGCCGTCTATTCGAGCCTAGGAGCCATGTCACCCCTGCTCAACGACCCCCACCTCGAACTCATCGGCATCGGCACCCGCATCTTCCTAGGAGGCGCTCAGGGCTACATCACCTGGGAAGGAACCCAGCACTTCCCGCTGCAAAAACGGCAGCCCAACGGGACTCCCATCGGCCCAGCCGCCACCCTGGCACTCATCGGCGACGCCAAACAAATGAACTCCAAATGGGTGCGCGGCTGCTACTTCAAAAACTACGGCCCATCCCTGATGCTGGGAGTCGGCATCCCCTTCCCCGTCTTAAACGAAACAGTCGTCGCCCACTGTGCAGTCTCAGACAAAAAAATAGTCGCGCCGGTGGTAGATTTCTCTATCCCCCGGCGCGTGCGTCCCACATTCGGTTTAGTCAGTTACGCTCAATTAAAAACAGGTCGCATTCTCATCGAGGGCAAACCAGTGCGGGCCGCCCCGCTGGCGAGTATGTTTCTCTCGCGGCAAGTAGCAGTGGAATTGAAGCAGCAAATTGAAGCTGGTCAATTTACTCTCACGGCCCCAGTTGCTCCCCTACCAGCCGACAGAGTGTTTCTCCCACAAGATTTGTGGGGCGCCCAAGTCAGGATTGAATAAACAATTTTAGATTGTTGATTTTAGATTAGTCCTGGACGCACAAGGTCTGAGAAACCGGGTTTCTTGTCGCCGGCTTTGCCTGAAAGCGATAGTTTTGGTCAAGAAACCCGGTTTCTGCTCCTTGCGAGCGCGCCCAGGATTCTAGATTTTAGATTGAAGCCTTCTGGTGAAAAACTGCACGCATGGGAAACTGATGCACTCACCGAAAATTTAAAATCTAAAATCTAAAATCCCAAATCTAAAATAGTCTTATTCCTCAACGGGCTTAGGCTTCTTCACAGGCTTAGGAAGAGGTTCCTTGGGGACAGGCGGTGCTGCTGCGGCCTTGATGTTAGGGCGTTCTAGACGAGAACCGTCACCGCTGGGCCTAGGAGTAAAGGGACGCTTGTTTCCCCCTCCTTTGTAGCCGCCACCGGGCTTGCCGCTTCCGGGGGGGAATTTCCGCTTTTTAATCGGCAGGGCGCCAATGTTGTTGGCCTGCTCAATCATCAGACTGTCAGCTTGCAATTTGACGTGGAAATCCCAAAAAAAGCCGATCGCCTTTGTGCCTAAATCCCCCTTGAGTTTCAACTTAAAAAACTTCATCTTGTCGTCATTCTTGCGGGGAGCTTGCTTGATTTTGACGATGACATACTTTTCTTGATCTTCTTGCGATTGTTGATAAATTACCTCGCCTCGAATCGAAAAATAGCCATCTTCAACATCAGCTTCCGAGGGCGGCAAAGATGCAGTCGATGGTTCGCCGCCCTGCTCAATCTCCCCTGCTTCCTGATTTTCCTCATCAGAGGGAGGTTTCTTAAGGGTTTCCGGCTCCCAAACACCCATAATTTGGGCGTGCAAGTTGCCATCTTCTTGCCTGGTGCGGGGATAGACCACCCACAGGTGTTCTTGTTCCAGATCCAGGTGATTTTTGACTAAACTCATAACTCTACCCAGCAAAACTGCATCAATGGCAGTTCCGTCGGCAGCTATGAGCATACCCCGGGTGAATTGCTCTTCCGATTGGGTGTAGCGGCCCCGCACCAAACCAACAGCTCGGTACTGTCTGGGTTCGCTGGGAGGGGGGATGGGATGTTGGCGCATGACGGAGGGTATCTCATCATCAGCATCAGCCTGACTTTCGTTAGTGGCAGGCTTGGGCGTTGGGGGCGCTGCGACTGTGATGGCTGGAGTGTTACCAGCAGATTCCGCAGGCACTGATTGCTCCGAGAGCGCAGGAGCATCGCTGGGCGTGTGTTTTGGCTTTGTTTTGTCCTTATCGAGGGCAGAACTGTAGCGCGGTCGTTGCAGCGTATCCTTTGGCGCTGGGGCGTCTGTTGGCGCTGGGGCGTCCGTTGTCGCTGGGGCGTCCGTTGGCGCTGGTGGTTGATTTTGGTCAACAGGTGCAGCCGGCGGGGAAGACACGGGACTTTCGTCTGGTGTCTCGGGCACCGAGGCTGTAACTGCGGGCGGATTCACGGCGGGCTCGGTTGGCTGAGCCTTGCGAGCAGAAGTAGATTTGGACGATTTGGAAGACCGGTTGGGAGAGGGGTTCATAAAAACTCCTTGCAGCGGAGACACATCCCTTGAGGGAAATTAGGAATAAACTGAAGAAACTGATTTAAAAACTACTAGCACCCGACTTGAGGCTTGCGCCGGAAAGTTTGGTTTTGACCCGCCAACGCCAACTTTCAACTGCGCTGCGAGCGCTCCGGGATTTGCTGGCTGCTCTAAATCCTTGTTGGCAAAGAGTTTGAGAGTTGCTCGGCCCAAGGAGCGGTCGATCGCCCGAAAGCTGGCGTTGCTGGCTAATAGCGTTTAGGATATTCAGATACTTCAAGTCCGGACAATCTAGGATATATCCCGACAGAGCGTGTTGAATACCTGAGCATCCAACCCGGCAATATCTCGCAATGATTTGAGGAAAATCCCCAAAGCGCCGTTCCAATCTCTCTGGAGTAGCTTGCCTATTTTACTTAATCCAATTACCTAACGGACTGATCCGCCATATTTTAGGTAATTTTGAGCTTGACCGCACTCTTATTGGACGAAAGCCGCATTCCTTGGGGCTGCGGGTCTTTGTGTCCAAAATAGTTTGGCTAGCGTGGAGTTGCGGGTCTGTTACCATATTAGCTGCAAGCAAAAGACTGGTTTGTGAATTGGGACTTTGAACTTAAGAACTTTTATGGTTGCATAGATCTGGTTAAATCGCAGACGCCCCTAGGCGATGGGTTAATTCTTAGAAAATAGTAGATTTTAAGTTGGGATAGTTGAATTATGGAAAAAGCAAACAAGGGTCGCGGGTTGATTACTGTAGTGGTAGTGCTTGCGCTCATCGCTTTTGTGGGATTTTCTCTGGTTCCAATTTTGGACAGTATTCTCAAGGGCAATCAAGCGCAAAGTCGATCGACTCCAACGCCAACTCAGACAGCAGCATCTAACGAGAAGCAATCGCAGTTGCTGCAAGATCAGGTGAGGGGGTACGAATTGGTTTTGCAGCGGGAACCTGACAATGTAACGGCTTTGCGGGGACTTTTGCAGGTACGGCTGGAGTTGATCGGACAAGGAGTGGGAGCAATTAAGGATGTGGTGCCGACGTTGGAAAAGTTGGCTAAACTGAATCCTGAAACTACGGAATACGGGATTTTGCTGGCTCAGGCTAAAGAACGCACGGGCGATCGCGAAGGGGCTGCTGGGGCCTATCGGTCAATTTTAGCGTCTAAGCCTGGGGAAATTAAGGCTTTGCAGGGGTTGGTGAATTTGTTGTTGGTGCAGCAAAGGCCCGAAGCTGCGATCGGACTGCTGCAAGATACGCTCAAGGCTGCTCCGGCGCAGAATCAGGCGAAACCGGGAAGTATTGATGTAACTTCGGTGCAGTTGATTTTGGGACAGGTTTATGCCGTGGGGAAGCGCTACCCAGAGGCGATCGCGATTTACGACGAATCGGCTAAGGCGAATCCGAAAGATTTTCGCCCGACTTTAGCTCATGCGATCGTGCTGAAGGAACAGGGCAAAACTGACGAGGCAAAAACGCTGTTTGATAAAGCTACTGAGTTAGCTCCACCTAACTATAAAGACCAAATTAATCAGTTAGCTAGCGGCACTCCTTCGCCTGCTCCTGCGACAGAAAAAGCGAGTCCAGAATCGGCTGTTTCTCCCAGCCCAGAACCGGCAGATTCTCCGAGTCCAGAAGGTGCGCTACCGAAACCTTAAGGACATTTGTAGGGGCGGTGTCAAGAGTGTCCGCCCCATAATTTTAATTTAAAAATCTGATACTTAGTCTTACTCGGAGATAATCAGGAATTCAGTTTTTAATCAAGCAATAGAAAACTGAATTCCTCACTACAAAATATTCCACGCAAATCCCAAGCTTTAGTCTTCCGCAGCTTCGCCGCCAACCACGACATCCCGAATCCGCAAACTCGGGCCGCCGCAGCCGACGGGTAAACCGCTTTGTCCTCCCTTGCCGCAGCCGCCGGATTCATCCCAGTAGAAATCGTCGCCGATCGCCTCAATATCCGCTAAAGTGCTGAAAACATTACCCGAAAGAGTCACATCCCGCACCGGATTGTCGAGTTTGCCATCGCGGATCATCCAAGCTTCGCCAGCACTGAAAGTAAACATTTCGCCGTTAGTCATGCCGCCTTGCCAATTGCGCGCGTAAACTCCTTCTTTGATACCAGAAAATAAGTCCGCAACCGGCGTATCGCCCCGTTCGATCCAAGTATTCGTCATGCGGACGATCGGCGGATAGTGATAATTCAAACAGCGAGCATTACCCGTAGGCGTTTCTCCCAACTTACCCGCAGTTTCCCGCGAGTGCAGCCGCCCGACTAAAGCCCCGTCTTTAATTAACTGAGTCGTAGTCGCCGGAGTCCCTTCATCGTCATAGAAATAGCTGCCTCGGTGTCCCTGTGGCGCCGCACCGTCGAAAATTTGCAAGTTTTTCGGGCCGAATTGGCGGCCGAGGGTCATAATTTCCAAGATGTCGGGATTTTCGTAAGCCATGTCGGCTTCTGAAAGGTGTCCGAAGGCTTCGTGGACGAACAATCCGCTGAGTATTGGGTCGATGACGACGGTGTAGGTGTTGCCACAGACGGGGGGCAAGGCTAGGGAGTCTACGGCGCGCTGGGCGGCGCTGCGAACTTGGGTCTCAAGTTCGGTTAAATCTTCGTAAGCTTTCCGCGAACCAGTGGTTTCGCGGCCGGTTTGTACGGTTTCCCCACTGCGGGCTGTGGCGGCAAACCGCATTTCCATGTCTGCCCAGCCTTGTTCGAGCATGGTGCCTTCGGAGGTGGCGAGGATTGTGCGCTGGGTGCTGTCGCCGTAACGCACTGAGATGGTGGCGATGCGGGGGTCTATGCTACGCAAAATGGCTGCGTAGCGATCGCACAATTGCTTTTTGTCAATTAGGGGCACCAGACGGGGGTCTGTTCCTGTCAAAGGCAGGAAGCAAATGTCTTGTACTGGGGTGACAGGCGCGAGAATCGTTTCTTCGGAGCCGATCAGTTTGGCTGCGGCGATGGCTTCTTCGATTCTTTCGGCGAGGGTGGAAAGTCGGTTAAAACTGGCAAAGCCCCAGCCGCCTTTGTGACAAGCTCGGACTTGGCCGCCAATGGAGACTCCTTCGCTGAGGGTTTCAATTTTTTCGCCCCGCAGCAGGATGTCTGTGCCTTCGGCTTCTTCGAGTCGAATTGCTAGATAATCTACTTGGTTGCGGTAGCGTGCCATTAAGTCTGACAGCAGATTTTTTGAGTCGGCGATCGAGGTGGGCATAAGGAAAGCAGGGTGTTTAACTGATTTCATTTTGCACTTTTGTTAGGGCGATCGGGTGGGTTCGCGGAAAATATCGCCCGCAGCGCGGAGATTGCGACTTATTTGTACGGTTCTGCCAATATCGATAGTTGACAAATGTGGATATCCTGTGAGTTAGGAGCAAGGCGCAAGAAATTATGCGGGATTTTTCTAGCCGGCTGGTGCTTGAATCGTGACTCCTGAACATTGCTATACATAAATACTGGATCCTTCATGTATTTGAAGGTTGGTTTATAACTACTGTGAATACTTACTTTTTACCGACTATCAGCGAAATTTTAGCCTCCGAGGCTTTAGAAAATGACCTCAGTCTCTTTGATGTGAAGTTGGCCTCAGAAAACAACCGCCCGAAGTGTCCTGGGAGCCGTGCGGCTTCCCGCCCTAAAGCTGAACAGGAATGGTACGGGGCGATCGCAACTTTGAATCAAATGCTCGCCAACCAAAAACATTGTCTCTCCCCAAATCCTCATTCCTGTCAGGGATTGGTTTTGTCCGGCCCGTCTTCGGTTTTGACCGATCCCGCTGTGGCTTCGGGCTTTGCTAATTGGATTTTTACCAGTATTCCTGACAACGATGCAGCTTTGTGGTCTTTTCGTGCTAGGCAAACTTTAGCTTTGCTACCGGCGGCTGATGAGCAAAGAGCGGTGCCTGCTGCTGCGCCTGCGCTGGCTTTGGCGATCGGCGATCCTTTAGCAAACGAACAGTTTTGTGTGGTTTTAACTGCTAGTTTTAGTCTGGTAATGGTTTTGGGTGAAAATGCTGCGGGAATTCCGGCTTTTCTATTTTCTTTCGACCCGCAAGTAGTTGCCAAAGCTTGGGAAGTTTTGCGGCGCCGCGTGACTGAAAGTGAATGTTTGCTTGCTAATTATGACGGTAAATTAAATTTGCCAGCAAGCGAATTAACTAATAATTCTACTAAATTAGATGCGCTATTCCAGCAGTTTTTGCCTGTTGCTCCCAACTATAAAACAGTCGCGCTGTTCGCCCGCTTGTTGTTGCATAATTTGCCTGTTGGGAAAGAGGAAGCAGGCAGGATCAAAGATGAAAGAGTTGAGGATAGTTTAAAAAGCCGGCAAGATATCAAGTGCAAGTCTCCAATTCCTCACGCTACTAAAGAGGTGGAGTTGCTACAGGCGATCGCCCACGAAGTCCGCACTCCCTTAGCTACCATCCGCACCCTGACTCGGTTGCTGCTGAAACGCCCCAAACTCGATCCGGTGGTGGTGAAGCGTTTGGAAATGATTGATGCTGAATGTACCGCTCAGATCGATCGCTTCGGTTTAATTTTCCGCGCCGTGGAAATGGAAATGTCGCAAGCTAAAAATTCCGCATTGCAGCTAACAGCAATGTCCCTCGGTGAAGTGCTCCAAAATAGCATTCCCCGCTGGCAAAAACAAGCGATTCAGCGCAACCACACTTTGGAAGTTATTGTGCCGCAAAAATTGCCGGCGGTAGTCAGCGATCCGACGATGTTGGATCAGGTGTTAACTAATTTGATTGAGAATTTTACTCGAACTTTGCGATCGGGGAGCCGCATTCAGGTAGAGGTGACTTTGGCAGGGAGTCAGTTAAAGTTGCAGTTGGAATCGGAACACCTACCTGAAGGTAACGGCGTATCGAATTTTGCAGAATCGGCGAATGCTCCTTTGCGATCGATCGGGCCTTTGCTCATGGTACAGCCGGAGACGGGAAGTTTGAGCTTAAATTTGAGCGTCACTAAGAATTTATTTCGGGCTGCTGGCGGGAAGTTGGTAATTCGCCAGCGCCCCCAAAAGGGCGAGGTGATGACCGTATTTTTGCCCCTGCAATAGTCTATACCCTGCGCCGGCTGTGCGAGACGCGATCGCTCTCTAAAGACCGCAAAGACTCTAATATCGATCGAAAGCTAAGTAGCAGCAGTACAAATAAACATAACTTGGGAAGAGCGGGTGAGTTTACTCATCAGCTCTTTCCTAGTATAGATTCTATGCTCTTTAGCTCCCCTGCAAAACCCTACCAGAGCTTATTTTTTTTCGTGCATTTCTACTTATAGTCATGGACGCACGGGTAGCTAGAAACCTAGTTTTTGCAACCAAAATATTTGACTAAAACCTTCGATCTCGCTCAAAAAACCCGGTTTTTTTGCCTTGATACATAAGTTTTAACTTAAAAACGATCGCCCTTGTAGCAAATTCTATATGCACTGTCAAGTCGCACGGTTGAGCTAGCCCGATCGGGTTAGCTCAAATGAGTGTCACTCAAAAAAGTGACTGGTAACTAACTTGTACCCCCGGTTATCAATAGATATAGCGAGGGAAAAGCAAAAACAAAACTTTTCCGAGCGAACAACCTACTTAGATAAACACATGGAAATTTCCACTTTTGAACTATTGGCAAAGCCGATCGCACCTCCAGTACCCACAGCACCAGAACTCACTCCAGTGCTTCGCCGAGTCGTTCAAGGATACTTTCTCACCATCTCTAATCTCGAAGCGATCGACTTGCGATATCGGATTGAGTTTACCATCAGTTTGCCCGTACCGCCAGATCCTAATAAAATCTTGATCGACGGCGTTAACGTTCGCTTAATTATTGACGTTGAAGGCACTAACACCTTTATACCTCTGACTCAGAACCCAATGAAGCCGAGTGTATATCGCGGGGTTTTCACAATACCTGCTGGCAAAACAGCATCTGTTGAACTGTTGCCTATTGTACCAGCAGCTCTCACTCCGGGTACCTTAGAAGTGCGGGGATATGTCTCGCTGTTTTTGCACCCCCGCCGCTTCTTTCCAGGCCCCGTACCCCCAACCAAAGAAGGAGCCAGAGTGTTGCTGAATCCAGAAATTCGGGGTACTTTTTTGCCGAATGGTTTTCCCGGTGTAATGGGGGATCTAGACTTCGATCAAATTAATTACACTCTGGCGATCGCTAGCGGAAAAGCATTGAATGTGCTTCCTCCGGCAATCTTTGGACCAATTATTATCGAGCCACCAATTATAGTGCCGGTTTTGGAAGAGTTGCGCGACGGTAATTTGGAGTTAGCTAGTTCGGAAGCAGACAATTCAGAAAAAGCTCAAATGCTAGTACAACTTCTAGCTGAACTTGACTCCAACGATGCCAATTTGAAGGCGCTAAATACCGTGATGGACAAGTTAGATATTCCCGTAAAAATGTCTCTTTGTTAGAAAACAAGGGAATTATTCACCAACTCTATCCGGTGGAAAATACCTAAAATCTCTTGTCAGTAGGGTGCGCACTGCGCACCTTGCCGCTAGTTGGTAGTGAGGAATTCAGTCCGAGCGAGTTTTTGGCTCCGACTGAATTCCGAACGATCAAACG
>NZ_JAEQCI010000243.1:0-3095 GCF_020738565.1 Microcoleus sp. PH2017_12_PCY_D_A
AGAGATAGATACTACTCCAGAAACGGCGACTGTAGATGCGATTAGCTTGCCGAATGGAGCCAGACCACAAGCTATTGCGATCGACCCCAAAGACAATTACGCTTACATTGCCGACCAAAATCGACCGAACATCTACGTCCTCGACATCAACCCGAATTCGGCAACTTATCATACCGTCGTTCAGACAATTAACGTCACATCACCGCTGGGACTGAGCCAGTTAGCTATCAGCAGCGACGGGCGGCGACTGTTCGCCACAGGTTCCGACAATAATGAACAAACACCTAACCGTAACCTTTACGCTGTCAACATTGATCCTCGCGACAAACCGAGCGCTCAGGGCTCTAACGAGCGGAAGTGGCACCAGCAGATTGGAGTAATCCCCACCGCATCGGAGACAGAGGGCATAGCTGCTACTTCCGACCCGAAGAAAATGGTGTTCACCAACGGATTTGCTAGTGTCCTTACCATAGATAGTAATGGGGACCAGATAAAGCTTCAAGATGACGGCAAGGGCTTCGGAGTGCTCGAAATTGAGTCTGATGACCCCCTCAATTTTAGGGCTAAAGTCGATTACGCTCCTTTGTCGCTGGGCGTGGCCACTGACTATTTTGATGTCAACGAGGCAGTGGCTGTAACAGTAACGCAAGACGGGAAATATGCGTTTGTTGCCGGCCGCAACTCTAGGGCAAAGATAAATACGCGCGAGGGTGGAAATATAGGCATTATCGCAAACCCACTGGGGCCCAATCCTCAATTGGTGGCTGCGACTCGACCGATTCCGGGCAGCTTAACTAACAACCTAGCGCTTTCGAGTGACGGCAAATATTTGATTGCTTCCTATCCCACCTTCGGTTTGGGAGGAAGTTCCTACGTTTTCGATGTTGAGCAAATGATTAAGGCTATAGAGAATCCGGGTAATTACAAGCTTGACGCCCGCGACAGGGGTGTGGATACTTGGGGTTTCCAGGCAAGCAATCAGCGAAATGCGACAACTGCCGACCTCGTCCGCGTGCCTATTGACGATATCAACCCTCTTGTCAGTATTGCGGCCGACTACGAAATTATCGAAGGAAATTGGATTAATAACTTTGGTTTTGGTATCCCGGATGGTACGAAACGCGCTCCCATTGGTATCGGTGGAAATCCTAAAGGTTTGGCGATCGCTTCTGTTAAAAATTGGCTGGAATTAGAGGGGCCCATTGGTACTAGCGAGAGTGGCACCAATCCTCTAACTCCTACTTTTAGGTGGGATTTCAAGGGTGACGGTGAAGAATGCGGTCTTCCTGGTTTAACTCCAGATAAAGACATTCATGAAGTCAATCTTTATGTCAGCGTATTTCCCGAAGGGAAAGGATTGTTACCCGATGATAGGTGGGCTGGGTTAAATTCCCAGGACGACAAAGACTACAATCCCAATCGTATCCTGACTGCTAAGTGGAATAAAAATACTGGTAATTGGACTTGGAACGGCGGCAGTAAACCGGGTAACTTTGAGGCGTTTACTCTTCCTCCCAATCTGATGTTAACAGCGGGCCAGAAATACAACTGGGCTGTGGAAGCTTTGGGAGAAAATGGAAAACAGCTAGGTAAAGGTCAACTCGTAACAGGTGAGTTTAAAACTCTTCTGCCCAAAGTAAAAAATAGCGATACTTTCAGCAGCGTTACGGTTTTAACGCGGGGTATAGAACCCGGAAAGCCGGAAGACAGCCAGTTGATTGACAACCAAGTTAATGCCGTTGCCAAACACATTTATCAAGAAGGAGGTGCCGTTCAGAAATATAACTCTGCAACTGGGAAGTGGCAGTCAGTTGCCCCCGAAGGAAACGATTGGGTATTTAATAACGCCGTTCGGTCTCCTCAATATGGCAAGCCATTAGTGTTGTTAGCTAATTGGATGGAGGGAATTCAACCTCACAAACTTTACAATTCGGGTTTTGCTGAAGCAGCCGCAGATGTTTTATTTGCCTCAATGGTACAACTCGATTTGGAGAAGGGCGGTTCTATCGGAAAGGAGGGTAAACTTTATGATACTACGGGCAAGTTAATCCGCAATCAAGGAGCTGTTTTCAACTCGCCGCTACATTTTGTTGGTTTCGGTCAAGGGGCTGTTGTTAATAGTGAAATTGTCCAGCGTTTAGGTACGTTTTTACCTGATGCTGGTGGTACGAGTCGGGCAAATCGCGACTTTCAGATGACGACTATTGACCCTTACGATTACGATGATAATTCTTTTGAAGGAACTTACCTTAATATTCAAGACCCAGAAATTAAGGGTATTGGGAATACGATTAACGGTCGGGAACTTGCTGGAACGAACTGGAAATCTGATTGGAATGTTTCACTCAATAATCTGGCTGGTTTTACGCCGGATGACGGGGAAGATGCTTCCCATCGGGCTGCTTTGGCTTGGTATGCGGGGACTGCTAATCTCACGGGTAGCAAACTGCCATCGGAGAATGGCGAAACAATTTACCGTCGCTTAGGTGATTTGAAGGAAAATAATATCACCGATGTTACTAAGACTTGGTATACTCCTGACCATACTAATGCTAGTTTTACTCATGGCGATACTAAAGCTCCTTGGGAAGGAATTGGTACAGGTTGGTTCAATTCTGTTTTAGGGGGAGGTTCTCAATTACGACCTTATTTTGATGGTGGGAAGAAGAAGAAAAATGAGTTGAGTGACTTTGAGGATTATTTGAAGAAGAATCGGGTTTCGGTTTATGAAGATAATACCTCAATAGCTGCAATGCGGGGTGATTTTGCAGTTCCTACGCTCTTTAATGGCAATTTTGATGCAATTTTTTACCCGAATAGCATTCAAAATATTCCCGGCTGGTACAGCAATAGGACTAATAACCAACTCAAGCAAAGCGCCCTAATTGATGTAGCAGGTATTCCGGGAGCTACTCCGCCCTCAAATGGCATTCCGAACTATGCTCTACTCCTGGAAGCTGGGAAGTCAACCCAAGCCACCCATGACTCGTTTGTTGTACCCGATTGGGGCAATTTGCGGTTTGATGTTTTTGCTCCCGTTCGGAGTGGAGAACTGAATGTAAAGCTTGAAACGATCGACGGTCAAAGTAAAGATG
>NZ_JAEQCI010000043.1:0-41782 GCF_020738565.1 Microcoleus sp. PH2017_12_PCY_D_A
ACAGATTTTAGCTCATAAGCTTGCACACGCGGAGCGTTCAAACCAGTCAAAGTCTTTCTCTGTAAAGGTTTTAGGCTTTTTCGGCAAGCCCTAAATAGGATCGCTCTAGATACCGTGCAACATTATACCAAAGAATTATATCAATACTTCCAAAAAACAGCCCAAGAATCAGCCCAAGAAATTATCCCTATTCTTTGGGAATTCGTGCAGCCAAAACGAGTAATAGATGTCGGTTGCGGCACGGGAACTTGGCTGTCAGCCTTCAAAGAATTCGGCGTTAAAGATATTTTGGGAATAGACGGTGATTGGGTAGACCGAAAAATGCTAGAAATCCCAGAGACCAACTTTTTAGTATTAGATTTAAGCCAACCTTTATCAGTAGAACAACAATTTGATTTAGTTGTTTCCTTAGAAGTAGCAGAACACTTGCCCTCCGAGTGCGCCCGGGTATTTGTAAATTCTTTAGTGAAGCTTGGCCCAGTGATTTTATTCTCGGCCGCAGTACCATTTCAAGGAGGAACAAATCACCTTAACGAACAGTGGCCCGACTATTGGGCGAAACTATTTCAAGAGCAAGGATATGTAGCGATTGACTGCGTGAGAAATAAAATATGGCAAAACGAGCGAGTTAAATGGTACTACGCCCAGAATATACTTATATTTGCCAACGCCGAATATTTAACAACAAATCCAATCTTGCAAAAAGAGGCCTCTAGAACTAACATTTTACAGCTTTCCTTAATTCACCCGCAACTGTATTTGCGAACTGCATCAGAAGCCACCAAATTAAGACAAGAAATCAAAGATGCTTTAGCCTTAAAAGATCCGAGGATTTCCCTCAAAAAACTATTTTTAGCTTTGCTACCCTTGACAAAATCTCGGTTAAGTAGGAAAATAAAGCAACTTTTTTAATAAAAAATTACCAAGTGAAAGTTTCATTAGTGGTGAGCGATTTGTCTGGAGGAGGTGCAATTCGTGCTTTTCTCCTAGCTCAAGTCCTGATCGAGCTTAAATGCGATGTAGAAGTCGTCGGATTTCAGTTTGGCAAGGAATTGTATGCTATTCCTCCCAGAGGCATCCCGGTATGTGCGATACCGGGGAAAAAATATCCGGGATTTTTGACGGATGCTCAAAAAGTTTTGAAAAAAATAGATGGGGATATTATTTATGCAGTCAAACCTAAACCCACAAGCTTTGGTTTATCGCTGCTAAAAAAACTAGATAATCGCCGCCCTGTCATTTTAGATATAGATGACTGGGAACTTAGCTGGTGCGGCGGCGACGAATGGAAATATCGCCCTTCTTTCAAACAACTTTATCGAGATATTTTCAAACAAAACGGTCAATTGCGAGAACCCGATCATCCGGTATATGTCAAGTGGATGGAAGGTTTAGTTTCCCGTGCTGATGCTGTCACCGTTGATACAGAGTTTTTAAAACAGCGTTTTGGTGGTGTATATTTGCCTAATGGTAAGGATACTGAAATGTTCGACCCTGCTAAATACAATCCTGAATTGAGCAGACAGCGTTACGGCTTGTCCGGCTATAGAGTTCTGATGTTTCCCGGGGCGCCGCGGCCTCACAAAGGTGTTGAGGATGTTTTGATGGCCCTCGAACATTTAAATGAGCCGGATTTAAAATTAGCGATCGTCGGCGGAAGTCCTTATGATGATTATGATGATAAACTTGTGAAACAATGGGGGCGTTGGATTGTTAAACTGCCAAAGTTTCCTGTCGAGACAATGCCTGAAGTTGTAGCGGCGGCTCACGTTGTCGTTGTTCCTCAGCGAGAGACTCTGACAGCGGTGGCTCAGTTTCCGCTCAAGCTGACAGATGGCATGGCAATGGCTAAGCCTGTTTTATCTACGCGCGTGGGAGATATTCCTACAATTTTAGGCGGAACTGGTTATTTAGTCGAACCCAGTTCTCCCGCTCAAATTTCCCAAAAAATTAAATGGATATTTCAAAATTTGACAGCCGCGAATTTGCAAGGAATGAAAGCTCGGGAAAGATGCGTGAAACAATATAGCATTCAAGCAATGTCACCAATACTTTCAGATATAATTGCAGGTATGTTTAGGTGACGCAGCGAGCGACGGAATGGAGGAAGAAAAACTGGCTGTAACTAAAGCAGGAATTACGCATCGATCCCCCCAACCCCCCTTAAAAAGGGGGGCTTTCAGGTTCCCCCCTTTTCAAGGGGGGATCGGCATTTGAGCCATTTCGTGCGTAAGTTCTATAAAGAATATTTTGAGATGCCGTACTGTTTAGCTGGGAATGCTTCATGTCTGCCAATAAGCTACTCCTAAAATTTGCCAGACGATATCCGGGCAGGATTTTTTTAACTGTGCTGCTGGGCTTTTCTGGGGCTTTATTCAACGGTATCAGCACTACTCTGATTGTACCAGTGCTTTTAAGTTTTTTAGAGGAAGCTATCGAGCTGCGGGGCGCTCCACCTCTAATTAAAACTTTGATGTATCCCTTTGAGGGACTGCCGGAAAATCAGCGTTTAATGTTGATGACAGCGGCGATTGTTCTGGCAATTACTTTAAAAAATATTGCGAGCTATATCAATACTTTGGTGGCTACTTCTCTGACGCGCTCTCTGACTTTTGATTTGCGAGAAGCGGGTTTGCGGCTGTTGTTAGAAGTTGATTTAGATTTTTACTCGAAAACTAAAGTAGGAGATTTAATTAATAGATTGGGCGGGGAGATTGGCCGGACTGCGAGTGCAGTTGGCACGGCGATCGGAATGTTTACTACCTCAATCACCGTTTTGGTGTTTGTGGGTTTGCTGCTTTCTATTTCCTGGAAATTGACGGTGACAGCTACATTTTTGCTGGCGTTAGTTTCTTGGACAAATCAGTACATTATTAACCGTTCTAAGCATTTTGGCCACCTGCTTTCTGAAATGTCGAAAGATTATTCGGTGAGGGTGCTCGAAACCATGACTGGGATTCGGCTGGTTAAGTCAACGGGGAACGAGGAAAGGGAGTACGAGCGGATCAAGCATTTAATTCAAAGGCGAGAACACGCGGATTTTCAGGCTCAGGTAAATTATGCGGCGATCGCCCCAATTAACGAAGTTGTTAATTTGATCGTGATTATTTTGATTGTATTTATCGGTCGCACAATATTTGCCAATGAAATTGAATCTATTTCAACGGTTTTGTTGACCTATTTGTTGGTACTTTTTAGGTTAATTCCTTTGATTTCTCAGTTGAATAGCGGGCGCAGTCAATTTGCTAATACTTCGGCTAGCGTAGAGGTGGTTAATAATTTTTTGAGCTGCGATGACAAGCCGTTTATGCTGAACGGTTCTGTGCCGTACACTCATTTGCGATCGGGAATTCGTTTTAATAAAATATCTTTTAGTTATCCGAATCACAAAAATTTAGTTCTTCAAGGAATTGATTTATTTCTACCTTACGGCACTACTTTGGCTTTGGTAGGAACTTCGGGTTCTGGGAAGTCAACTTTGGCAGATTTACTGCCGAGATTTTACGATCCTACAGAAGGTAATATCTCGCTCGATGGTAGGGATTTGCGCGAATTTGATCTGAAAAGTCTCAGAAAAGCGATGGGTATTGTCAGCCAAGATACGTTTTTGTTTAATGCTTCGGTGCGCGAAAATATTGCTTACGCTAGGCCCGATGCGACGGAGGCTGAAATTGTGGAAGCGGCGCAGGGGGCGAATGCTTATGAGTTTATCGAACTGTTGTCGGAGGGGTTGGATACTCAAATTGGCGATCGCGGTGTGATATTATCGGGAGGGCAGCGTCAGAGGATTTCGATTGCTAGAGCTTTGCTGCAAAACCCGGAAATCTTGATTTTAGACGAGGCTACGAGTTCGCTGGATACGGTTTCGGAAAGGTACGTGCAATCGGCGATCGAGAAATTGTGTTGCGATCGCACAACCTTAGTCATCGCCCACCGCCTCTCCACAGTCCAAAAAGCCCACAAAATCGCCGTGATCGATCGCGGACAAGTAGTAGAAATCGGTTCCCACGAAGAATTGCTAGCCAAAGGAGGTTACTACACTCGCTTGTATTCAATGCAATTTGCCGAAGAAACCGCCCGCGATGAAGCATTAATTAGGGGTTCTTACGAAATTCGCACTCGCCTGACTCCCATGATAGCTTACCTGAAATTGCTAGTAGATGAAATGGTAGATTCTCCCGAAGAAAGAGATGAGTTAATCAGAGAATCATATCACTCTGCTGCTAATATTTTCAAAACTTTGGAATTTATAGAAAATACTATTAAACGTCAGGCAGCTAAAAAGTAGTCTGTTGTTATTAGTTATTAGTTATTGGTTATTAGTTATTAGTTATTGGTTATTGGTTATTGGTTATTGGTTATTGGTTATTGGTTATTGGTTATTTGTTGTTAACTGTTACCAATGCCCCATGCCCCATGCCCCATGCCCCATGCCCCATGCCCCATGCCCCATGCCCCATGCCCATGTCTAAATATTATGTGTTTTTTACGAGAAATACTTTACCACAAGCCAATGTAGCCAGCTTGGTTCAAGTTGCACACTCTGCTAATGCTGCCGCAAATCTCGGTTATCCAGCAGTTTTGGTATACCTCCGCAAAGGCTGGAGTAGTTTGAATCCGCTTGATTTGATGTTTCCTTTTCGACCGAGAAAACCGGATGACCAACTTACCAAAATTTATAATATTCAGGATAAGTTAAAACTAGCAGATTTACCCGTGCCGTGGCCGATCGACTTTTGGGACAGCAAGTGGACGAGTGCGAGTACAATAGTTTGCAAATACTATTTACCGATTCACCTGCTGAAATTCACTAAAATCGTCCACACCCGCGACTGGAACTTTGTCAAAGCTGCCATTAAAAACGGCATTCCCGCTATCTACGAACAACACCACCACGAAGATAAGAAGTTTGAGCCGGAGGTTGTTAAAAATCCTTTATTTCAAATTGCTGTAACTGTTGCCGGTAGTGTCCGAGACAGCATGATTCAGAATGGAATGCCACCCGAAAAAGTGATTGTGCTGCACAATGGTTTTAATCAGTTGTTTCTCGCGAGACAAACAGAATCAGCCGAGAATTGGCGGCAGCGATTATTAGCAGGTGGAAGGCAATATTTAGCGGTGTATGCGGGCGGACTTTACCCGTTTAAAGGTGTGGATATGCTGGTGGATGTGGCGCGGGAGTTGCCGGAAGTTCAATTTGCGATCGCCGGTGGTGACTCATCTCAAGTAACAGCATACCAGCAGTTAGCCACAGACAAGCAGGTCAAGAACATCAATTTTCTCGGCTACCTCCCTCAAAATCAACTAGCCAGCTTGCTACAAGCGGCGGATGTTTTGACTCACCCTCACTGTTTGACAGAGGCTGCGACATTCACGTCTCCTTTGAAGTTCTTTGATTATATGGCATCGGGAACTCCAATTGTAGCCACAGAGATTGCATCTTTAATGGAATTCAAATCGGGAAATATAGCTGCAATTTGGTGCGAACCGGATAACCCGCACAAGTTCGCCGAAAGCATTCGAGATAGTTTGACCAAATATCCGAGGAAAATCGAAGGTTATGCAGAAACATTGGGTTTTGTCAAGCAGTTTTCGTGGGAAAATAGAATTGAGAAAATTTTGGGGTGTGTGGATGCGGATGTGCGATCGCAAATTATTTATTAGTCCCGCATTGCGGCCGTTTGTTAGTCTCGCATTGCGGCCGTTTGTTAGTCCCGCATTGCGGCCGTTTGTTAGTCCCGCAGCCCGCCAGGGGTTTAAACCCCTGGCTAATAGCTAAAGTCCTCTAAAGAGGACTAAACTTATTACTTATTAACTCAAAAAAGTTCACAATTAAAATTATTCCTCAGTCCTCTTTAGAGGACTTTAGCTTTGAGGCAGGGGTTTAAACCCCTGACGGACTCTGGGACTAACGAACTGACGGACTGTTGGACTGCTAGACTAAAGAATAGAACGCACAAAACATCAATTTATGACCCCCAAAATTATCAGCGCAATCACCACCTATCCAGGCATGAATCAAAGCGATTGGCTGTGGCAACAAACCCCTCACAACTTCGGCAAATGGGGCAACATTCAAATGCTCGCCAACCACCCGGAACCAGATTTTTTACTCATGTATCAATTCGACTTTCCCCGATCGCCAAAACAGCAGTCATGGCTCGATAAAATACGCAGCTACAGGCATCCCAAACCAGAAAATGACTTTCGAGAAAAATTCCGCAACGTTCCCCAAGAACGCATTATTTACCTAATCAGAGAACCACCTTTGGCAGAAGTAATTGAGATTACCAAAGCCAACTACGAACAAGCAAAACTTTATTGCGGTTACATTTCCGGGCCGGACGATTTCGCACCCAATCCCAATTATATGCCCGCGATTTGGTATCACTCAAACTCATTTCGAGAATTAAACGAAATGCCACCACCAACTAAAACTAAATGCTGTTCTTGGATAACTTCAGGCGTTAGTCGCACAGCCAACCACCGACGTAGATTAGATTTTCTCAAATTGCTGCAAGAACAAGAATTAGACTTTGACCTTTACGGGCGAAACTTGCCAAGTTGGGCGCAGGGAAACGGCACGGTTAACAATAAATGGCACGCTGTCGCGCCTTACTATTACAATTTGGCTGTGGAGAATTATGCAGAAAATGATTGGTATGTCAGCGAAAAACTTTGGGATGCTTTGTTAGCTTGGAATTTGCCGATTTATTACGGCGGTTCGGCGGCGGATAAGTTGTTGCCGGCGGGAAGTTTTCTGCGGCTGCCCAGTTTGGATGAGAAGGGAGTAGAATTTATTAAAGAGGTGATTGCTACGCCGGATTGTTGGCATGAAGCTAGGGAGAAAATTGCCGAAGCCCGACAAATCATTCTCCACGAATTGAACCTGCTGAATTGGTTGTCCAATTTTGTATCTTAGGAAATAGCGCAATGACAGAAAATCCAAATCAACCTAGAGAATACGATGCTGTACTCGGCGGTCAATCTCAAGTGCCATTAGGTGCGGCAGTCTTAGGCGGGATTCCCGGTGTTAAGAGTCGTTTGGCTTCACCGATTGTCGAGGTAAAAATTACTGCACTGTCAGAAGCGCTGAAATATGGAGATGCAGGTTTAGATTTGATAATTGGGGCATTGCGAGATGAATCAATGGCGGTGAAATTTGCTGCCTATTCGCTGCTCAAAGATAGGGATGACTTAAAGCTTAAACTCCATTTCCCTCAAGACTATCTCCCTACATTTGACTTTGATGTCATCACAGTTGATGCGGAAGGAAAAGAAAATAGTCGCAGCCGTCATTATGCTCGCTTTTTTCCCGAAGACTTAGGGAACGGAATTGTACTGGAAATGGTTTATATTCCCGGCGGCACTTTTATGATGGGCTCGCCAGCAACAGAGGAAGGTAGAGACTGTTGTGAAAGTCCGCAGCATCAAGTAACAGTACCCGCTTTTTTTGCAGGGAAATATCCCATCACCCAAACACAGTGGCAAGCATTGATGGGCAACAACCCCTCGGATTTCAAAGGTGAAAAACTTCCTGTTGAATCTGTATCGTGGAATATGGCAGTCGAATTTTGTGGCAAACTCTCGCAAAAAACTGGTAAAAAATATCGCCTGCTGACAGAAGCAGAATGGGAATACGCCTGTCGTGCCCGAACTACAACCCCATTTCATTTTGGGAAAACCATTACCCCGGAATTAGTCAACTATGACGGAAACAGCCCCTACGCAAACGCCTCCACAGGACTTTACCGCAAACAAAAAAATGATGTAGGGAGTTTTCTCCCCAATGCCTTTGGACTGTATGATATGCACGGCAATGTTTGGGAGTGGTGCAGCGATAGGTGGCATAGAAACTATAACGACGCACCAACTGACGGAAGTTCCTGGGAAACTGGCACAGATAATAACCGAGTGCGACGTGGCGGTTCTTGGTACGACCTTGCGGTCAATTGCCGTTGTGCCTTTCGCTTCTCGCGTTCGCCGGGCATGAGTTGGTGGTCCTGGGGTTTGCGCGTAGCGGTTGCGTCGGTTTCTCCCTCGTCCTAGTTTTCCCGCGAGGACTCTTTTTTACCATTTTACCCTTTAGATAATTCGGCGGTTGAAACCGCAACTACACCAACAAAGTCCGCAAATATGAACGGAATTTGCACGCTAGCTAACGATACAGTTTGCGACCAACTAATTGCCTTGCTCAACAGTATTGAAGTTATTTTAGGCTTAAATATTCCCGTCTGCATTTATCCTTTCGACGACCATATACAGCAAATCAAAGCTGAAATTGTTAACCGTCCCAACGTGTTTATTTATGAAGATAGCGCCTCAATTCAGCGATGGGACAAATTCATGCAAGCAGCCGCACCAGAGCGTTTGAACCGCAAAAAGTTTCGGCTTTACGGCGCACACCGCCGCTTTTGTGCTTTCGACGGCCCGTTTGAAAAGTTTATCTATATGGATGCCGATACTTTGGTGATGAATTCCCTTGATGCGATTTTTCAGAAGTTAGAGCTATCTGATTTTGTGGTCTATGATTTTCAATTTCGCGACCCAACTAAAGTATATAACATTCAGTCGCCAAAACTTCTCCAAGTTTTTGAGCAAAATCGGATCGACTCGGAAATATTCTGTTCTGGATTTTACGGTAGCAAGCAAGGATTGTTTGACCAAAATACTAGGGACTGGCTGGTAGCTGAACTCAAATCGGGAGATGCAGAAATCCTTTATTCTGGTGCTGGAGAGCAGCCTTTGCTCAACTATATGGTGATGAAAACTGGCATAAATAGCTATAACTTTGCTCGCAGTCTCCCTGACAGGGAACAAACTGGGTGCAGCGTTACTTCTCAACATTTTGAAGAGCAAGATAATGTTTTGTATGACAAGGGAAATCGGCTGACTTACATTCATTATATTGGGGTGCAGCCGGATTTGATTCGCAGGGTTTGTGCTGGCGAAAATATTGAGTTTCCCTATCGCGATTTGTTTCTGCACTATCGCTATCTCCGCGAACCCGAAAAGCGGCCGATTTTTAGGGAACCGCTAATGTCTTATGCTGATATTTTTGCGCCGAATTTGCTAGAAAGAGTGTTGAGAAGGTTGAGGATAAATTTATGAGTCGCGGTATTTATATTGTTGCTAATGATAGGGTGATGGAAAGCGCGATCGCCCTTTTAGCCAGCATAGGCCTGTACAATAGTCAAGTACCAGTTTTTTTGATCCCGTTTGACGACAATTATCTGCAAGTCGCCGCCGCCCTCAGCAGCCTCTACGGGGTGCAATTGTACCCAAATCTGGGCTTTGTGGAACAGTTTACCAGGGAAATCGGCCAAATATTCGATCGCAACTTTCTCGCCCTTCCCAACAAAATGCGGAAACTCTGCGCCTGGTTTGGCCCCCTCGACGAATTTCTCTACATCGATACCGACATCATCGTCTTTGAAGACATCGCAGCCAACCTCAACAAACTCTCAGAAGTAGACTTTTTTTGCTGCGACTACCACCACCTCAGCGAAAAACTGCGAAACGTCTTTTCACCTGTCGTAAAAGAACAAAATATCTTTACCGACTCACAGCTTCAAGATGTATTCAACAGCGGTTTTTGGGCTTCCAGAAAAGGCACGATTACAGAAGCACAAATGTACGAAACTTTGCGAGAATGCGCGCAGCATCGAGAATATTTTGACTTTACTCAAAATGTCACCGACCAACCTATACTCAATTATATGATCCTTAAGTTAATTGTCAAACGCTGGAATCTTGTTAAAGATTCAGCGGCAGAACCTGGAAGCTGGGCTGGTTCTACACATTTTCAAGAAAGAGATTATGTGCTTTATGACAAAGGCAAAAGATTAAAATATATTCACTGGGCTGGGATACCAATTAAATCGGGCAGTCCTTATTGGAAACTTTGGCAACATTATCGTTATTTGGATGAGGGAAAACCCACTTTAGTGCAAAGATTATTCCGATATTTGTAGGGTGTGTTGGGCGCTGTTTTGATATTTGATATAATGCGAGATGAATGTAGCGCCCAACGCACCTCACGCGATGATTGGGTGCGTTGGGCGCTATATTGATATTCTATCAGACCGAGATAATTCGGAAGCGCCCAACGCACCCTACGGGATTAATTTTTTAATTAACAACTATGACTGATGGCATTTATATTCTGGGAAACGATGTGGTTTTTGACCACTTAGTCGCTTTATTGAACAGTCTCGAAGTCAATGGGGCGAAGAATATTCCTGTTTGCATCATTCCATACAATGATAACTTGCAAAAAGTGCGAGTTGAAATTGCCTCGCGAACTAATGTTACTCTATTTGAAAATACCGATTCCATCCTATTTTGGGAAGACTTCGCGACTGTAGTTTGGACATCTCACCAAAAAGCTCAAAAAAATTGGCAAGCTAAAGGTTGGGCGCCAGTGCACTGTTTGGGAATGCACCGAAAATTTTGCTGTTTTGACGGCCCTTTTGACAAATTTATCTATTTTGATGCTGACACTCTGTTAATGGGTTCTCTGGATTACATCTATCAAAAAATTGATGAATTTGATTGGGTAACTAACGATTTTCAATACAAATCTGACCTCAATTATGTCTTTGATTTATCATCGAAAAAACTCGCAGAAGTTTTTGAGATAGAAAGACTGGAATCTCAGATTTTTTGTGCGGGTTGGTTTGCTTCCCGAAAAAATGTGTTAAATCGAAATAACTTAGCCGAACTATTAAATAAATTGACTTCAGGGGAATCTGAAATTTTGTCATTGCGGGGAACTGACCAACCTTTATTTAACTATTTAGTCCCCCGCAGTGGCATCTCTTTTTATAACTTTGCTTACCATCAAGCAGAACAGGTAACGGGCAATCATTGGTCTTCTCAATTTGATGTGATAGATTATGTTTTATACGATAAAGGACGGCGGCTGACTTATTTGCATTACATGAGTATTTCGGCTGCACAATTTACTCGATTGTGTGCGGGCGAAGATGTTGAGATTCCTTACCGAGATGTATTTCTGCACTACCGCTATTTGCATTCGCCGGAAACACGGCCCAAATTAGTATCTCTTAATTTGTTGGTTCGCTTGCAGAGGAATTTCAAAAGTTGGGGTATTCAAAGGGTTAATAATGTTCTATTTAAGTTGCGTATTTTCATAAAGAAGGACTAAAGTCCTTACTACGAACCAACCTTATTCGTTGTTATAAAAGAGGGTTGATGTTTAATTGAAGGACTAAAGTCCTTACTACGAACCAACCCTCTCCGTTGTTAGAAAAGAGGGTTGATGTTTAACTATGGTTCTTCAAAAAAAGAATCCAAGTCTAAGGCTTGGGAACCTCCGCGTTGTAGTTCTATTAAAACTTTGCCTAGTTGAGTCCAAACCAGCCACGCGGTTAGTAGTGTCAGCGGCAGGGCTAGAACATAGGAAAGTAATTTTGGGAAGCCGAATATCTCCATTCCTGAAGCTAAAAATATGCAAATTCCGCCGGCCATTCCCAAAAAGGGTAACTGCAATTGCAGACCTTTTAGGTTGGACAAAGTACGGCTAGAACGATTTTTAGACCACAGTTCTACGGCTTGTTTGAGTGTTGCTTCAAAGGCTAAGCCGGAAGCCATACCTGCTAGTAATCCGGCGGTCATTAAAAAATACGGAGGTTCTGGAAAGTAATACACGAATAATTCTTTTGGGGTAATGGGAATGGGGAATGGGAATGGGGAATGGGGAATGGGGAATTGGGAATTGGGAATGGGGAATGGGGAATTGGGAATGGGGAATTGGGAATGGGGAATTGGGAATTGGCAAAAGTAGAATTATTTTCTTCCTTCTTCCTTTTTCCCTCTTCCTTCTTCCTTCTTCCTTCTTCCTTCTTCCTTCTTCCTTCTTCCTTCTTCCCTCTTCCTTTTTCCTTCTAATTAAAATCGAGTCAGGGCGGCTGTTCCTGCTGTGGAAAGCTCTGTCAAAGCGCCTAGAGCAACGTTGAACAAGCGACTTGGTTGCAGGTCTTCTTTGACTAAGTTCCAGAGGCTGCCAACTTCTTGGGTGTGAATGCGATCGTCCTCAATCAACGCTAACATTAGCTGGCGTCTCAAAAACGACCCTTCTTCTGACAGCAAAAATTGCAAGCCGAGTTGGGCTGTGGGTAGCAGGTCGAAACTGCGATCGGATCTGGCGATCGCGATCATGTCCTCTAATCTACTCCACTGGAATTTGCCGTCTTTAAATAATACCTCAATCAGGCGGCGCCGCAGTGCCGGAGATTCCCCGTTCAACAATCTGCGCGCTACGTAGGGATAGGCTACCTCGACTATTTTGAAGTCGGGATTCAGTGTCAGGGCTAAACCTTCTTCTGTTACCAGAGAGCGAATAATTAGGGCAAATTTCGCGGGCACTCGGAAGGGATAATCGTACATCAACTCGGAAAACTGGTCTGTAACCGTCTTGAAGTTAAAATCTCCCACCTTTTCGCCGACGATATCGCCGAGGACAGATTCCAGCGCCGGTACGATCGGCATAATATCTGTATCTGGTGTCAAAAATCCAAGTTTGACAAAATCCTGGGCTAACTCTAAATAATCTTTGTTGATCAAATGAACGACAGAATCAACCACAGTTTCTTTAGTTGTTTCTTCCATCTGATCCATCATCCCAAAATCGATGTAAGCCATGCGGCCGTCCGCTAAAGCAAACAGATTTCCCGGATGGGGGTCAGCGTGAAAAAATCCGTGTTCTAGCAACTGCCGCAAACCGCTGCGGACTGCGACTTCAATTAAAGTATCGGTATCCAAACCTGCGGCTTTAACAGCTTCGATATCTGTCAGTTTGATACCGTCAATCCATTCGAGAGTGAGAACACATTTTGCAGTATAGCGCCAGTAAATACTCGGAACTTTTACTGTTGGGTCATCGGCAAAATTTGTGGCAAATTTCTCGGCGTTGCGGCCTTCATTGATATAGTCAATTTCCTCGAATAGTTTAATACCGAATTCATCGACTATTAAACAGAGGTCGTGACCGAGATTTAGTGGCAACAACGGGCCCAACCATCCAGCCGCCCAGCGCATTAAGTAAAGGTCAAGACTCAAGATTGGCAGTAAATTCGGTCGTTGAACTTTAACTGCTACTTGTTCTCCGGTCATTAGACGAGCTTTATACACTTGACCGAGACTGGCGGCGGCGACTGGTTCGGGTGAGATTTCTCTGTAGGTTTCGCTGATGAGGCGATCGAGTTCTGCTTCTATAATCTCGAAAGCCCGCACTGAGTCAAAGGGTGGCAATTGATCCTGAAGTTTGATCAATTCTTGCAGAAAGTCTTTGCGAATTAAATCCGGTCTGGTAGAAAGGGCTTGGCCGACTTTAATGAAAGTGGGCCCCAAGCGGGTGAGTATTTGTCGCAGGTGGGCGGCGCGTTCCGGCTGGTGGGCGGCGACTTCGTGCTGCCAACTGTCCCACAACATCCCGAGCACGAAGCCTGCAAATGACCAAATAACGGTAATTGCTCGCCAAATTGCTTTCCAAGGACGGTTGCGGTAATATTGGGCGATCGCTTGTGGATCGTAGCGTCTAGCCTGAGTGAATTGATACTGAGGCACTCGTTTATTTTCCTCTTATTTTATGAAAATTGCAGCTTAAATTGAGAATTGGGCATGGGGAATTGGGCATCGGCCAAAGAGGGCATCGGCCAAAGAGGGCATCGGAAGTCGAAAGTTAAAACTTTCTTCCTTCGGCTACGCTCGAAGACTTGTCTTCCCTCTTCCTTACATCCGTTACATCCGTTACATCCGTTACATCCGTTACAGAATCCGTTGCCGAACTTCTTTCTTCATCATTGACCGATCGCAAATTTTAGGCGAGCGGAAAATGCACCCGTTGAAGGCGGATTGCCAGCCTAAATTTGTTTCTTTTCATTAAATATAGTACATAAAAGTACAAGTGCTCAGTCAAAATACTTAACCGAGATCCCTGAGATCTGCACTTTCTCACCGCACTGCAACCCTGCAATTCCTTTCTCCTGCTGCGTTTGCCTCGATTCCGGCCGTTGCGCCAAAGCTCCTAAACGCGATCGCCCTTGGCCAAACAATCTTTCAGCCCATAAATCGCCCGCTCCTGTTGATCCCTCGAAAGTTCCGGGAACATCGGCAAAGACAAGACTTCGCGACAAACTTGCTCAGCTACAGGCAACTGACCGGCTTGATAGCCCAAAGATTTGTAAACAGGTTGCAGGTGCAAAGGTAACGGATAGTAAACCATCGAACCGATGCCGGATTCCTGCAATTTAGTCCGCACCGAGTCCCGGAAATCGCCAGAGGAATTTGGCGCGCATTCTTGACTTGTCAGTCGAATTGTGTATTGGTTCCAAACAGGCTTGGCTGCGGGCAATTCTTTGGGGACAGCAACTCCGGGCACGCGGGAGAGAAATTCGCTATAAACGGCTGCTTTCTCGCGACGCTGGGAGTTCCAACTGTCGAGATACCGCAGTTTAATGCTCAGAATCACGGCTTGTAGGGCGTCTAAACGGCTGTTGTAGCCTATTTCCTCGTAAAAATACCTAGAAGACTGTCCGTGTTCCTTAAGCATACGCATGGAAGCTGCCAGGGCGCGATCGTTTGTTGTCACCGCCCCGCCGTCACCGCAAGCGCCTAGGTTTTTGGTGGGATAAAAGCTGAAGCAGCCGACATGGCCGATGCTGCCGACTTTTCTAGACTCCCACTCAGCGCCGACAGACTGGGCGCAATCTTCGATGACGGCTAGGTTGTGCTTGGTGGCAATTTCCATCAACCGAGTCATGTCTGTGGGTTGTCCGAAGATGTGAACGGGCATAATTGCCTTGGTTTTTTCGGTAATTGCCGCTTCGAGGAGTTCGATATCGAGATTAAAAGTGCCGCTGTCAATATCGACAAATACGGGAGTTGCACCGACGGCGCTGATGGTTTCAGCGGAAGCGAAGAAGGTAAAAGGAGTGGTAATCACTTCATCGCCCGGGCCAATTTTGAGAGCTCGCAAGGCCAAAATTAGCGCATCGGTGCCGGAGTTGCAGCCCACGCAGTCGGAAACGCCCGTGTAGCTGGCAAATTCTTGCTCAAAACTCTTGACGGCGGGGCCGCCGATGTAGCCGCCAGAGGCGAGCACTTTTTGTACCGCAGCGCCGATCTCGTCGCCAATCTGGGCGTACTGCTGGGTTAAGTCGAGGGGGGGAACGTTATTCACTCTTGACACCACAAATTGCAACCATTATCAAAGCAAATTCTTACAGCAAAACTGTTTCTCAGAAACCTTTATTCAAATATCTTATAGTTGGACGGGCAAACAATCACTTTATCGAAAGGGAGCGCGGATGTTAATTCTGCTAGATTTTACTGATTTGGGTTGGGCTTTGGGGATGGTGGCGATCGCGATCGGGCTTTCGGCGTGGCAGGGATTGGGGCTGGAGGGGTCGATCGCGATCGCGGCGGGGCGCACCCTGATCCAGCTAATCGGAGTCGGCTACGTGCTCGCCGTGGTGTTTGCGCCGGAGGGGAAAAATCCGTGGCTGGTGTTAGCAGTGTTAGCCATCATGCTGACAACGGCTAGCATGGTGGCCAGCAGCCGGATTAGTAAAAAAATCAAGAATTTGCTGCCGTTAGTTTTGGGTTCGATATCGATCGGTACGGCGTTTACTCTCGCCTATACAAACTTGCTAATTTTGCAACCTGACCCCTGGTACGAACCGCAGTATTTGATTCCCCTAGCGGGGATGATTTTGGGCAATGCGATGAACTCAGGGGCGATCGCGGGCGAAAGACTTGTCAGTACAGTTAACAGCAGCCAGTTAGAAATAGAAACCCATTTAAGTTTAGGTTCGACACCGCAGCAAGCAGTAAAACAGTACCGCAAAGATGCGATTAAAGCTGGATTAATCCCCACATTAAACACAATGACTGTCGTGGGAATTGTGACATTGCCGGGAATAATGACGGGTCAAATGTTGAGCGGTGTCAGTCCACTAGATGCTGCATCTTACCAAATTTTGATTATGTTTGTGTTGGTGCTGGCAACATTAATCGCCACTCTATTATTGACTGAGGGATTGTGTCGGAGGTTTTTCAATCAAGATGCACAATTAATCAAATGGTAAGGTTCGTAGTGAGGACTTTAGTCCTTCATGAATGCAGACTGAAGTCCTCACTACGAACCAATGTTATTGCGTCACGAACTCACTCATTTTCGATATAATGGTAATAAGGTTTGTAGTGAGGACTTTAGTCCTCTCTCATTTGATGCGGACTAAAGTCCTCACTACGAACCAATTTTATTGGAGGCTTCGGCATGATTCAAACTGCAACTAAAACGCTAACTTTTGAAGAATTTGCGGAATCGAAACCAGAAAACGGACGTTATGAACTGCACAACGGAGTAATTGTTGAAATGTCACAGCCATTAGGAGAGCATGAGGAAGTTATCAGTTTTTTAGGTTCAGAGTTAAATGCTGAGTCCAGAAGGCTAAAACTTCCGTATGTTTTTCCCAAACAAGCATTAGTCAAAAACATTGAAAATGACTGTGCTTATTCTCCAGATATTCTGATATTAAATCGCCCAAGTTTAGCATCAGAACTTTTGTGGAAAAAGTTCTCAACTGTGACTCAAGGGGCATCAATTCCGCTCGTTGTCGAAGTAGTTAGCACGAATTGGCAAGATGACTACATAAAAAAGGTAGGTGAATACGAACTAATTGGGATTCCCGAATATTGGATTGTGGATTATCTCGGTTTGGGTGGTCGCAGGTTTATTGGGAATCCCAAGCAACCGACTCTTTCGATTTATCGGTTGGTTGATGGTGAGTATGAAGTTAGTCAATTTCGGGGAGATGATAGGATTGAGTCGCCAACTTTTCCAGAGTTGAAGTTGACGGCACAACAGATTTTTCAAGCGGGATTGACTGAAGGATAAAATTGCTGGAAATACCGATATTGGGTAAGGACACGGCTTTAGTAGCGGTTCGTGCGTCGGCGCTACTTTCGACAATCACCACAAACTCAATCATTGATTTCTCTTGCAATCACCCAATCTTCTCCCTCCGCATCCCAGAATTCTCCGGTAGTCAAAGTTTGTTTTGCCCATTCTACATCAGGATGTTCATCTAATCTTTTGCAACGAGTCACACCGGAGTTATTGTTGCTTAATACATGGACTTGAGACGGAGTAAGTTCATCGACAAGGTACGGAGAATGGGTTGAAAAAATAATTTGCAGGTTGCTGTTTTCTTGAATAATTTCCTTAAAAACAGCGATTAATTCTCGTTGCGCTTTTGGGTGGAGTCCCTGTTCGACATCATCCAGTAACACTAAATTAGGTTGAGTTGGATTTATCAAAACAGTCAGTAATCCGAGGGCGAGCATTGTTCCTTCGCTAATCGCATGGGCTCGAATGCGCTTACCAGTATTCATGTCTAGGACAACTTCTTGCCCTGTAATTTCCTGACTTTCTTCGTAGGAGATAGATTTGCCATCGACTTCGATTAAGCGTTGTCGATTTACCATAACCTTGGCTCGTTTTACGCCTACTTTGCGTACACCTGGTACAATCCGTTTCAGCATTTATTGTAAAGATTGAAACTTATCTGGAGCTTCGTCACGAAGATAGTCTAAGGTAGGTGCTAAGCCTGAACCATCGAACTCAACTCGCGGGGTAATTGCATTGCTGTAAGCTGCTTTTGCAAGATTAGTAGCTACTAGCTTAAGATGAACTGCGTATCTCAAAGATTCAGGAATTGGATATTTAGCATCGCTCAGCGAACTTGACCATCCTTGTACATTTCCCGGTTCTCCATCGACTTTCCATGATGCTCTCGGAAACCAAGGAGGGTTAACGCTTTGTGTCCAGTTATAGGAAGCTTCCCAATCAGTCCGAGATTTGTATCCCCAAAAACCACTTACAGTAACAGACATATTATTTTGCCCAATTGTTGTAATAAATTGAGGCGCTCTTTCATTCTGAAAAATATTGGCAAATGATGAATTAGTAAGCCGACTGAGATAATGCAATGCTTGCAAAACTGATGTTTTACCAGAACTGTTTTGTCCTAGGAGGGCGTGTAAGCCTGAATTATCAAAATTAATTTCTGTATCTTGATGACTTTTGAAGTTATGAAGTTTTACCTTTTCTAGCATTTGATTGCTAACCTGATTTTATACTTTTTGATCGCCGATATTGTAGTTTGTGTTAACGAAGTATAACTCGATAGGTTTCATATAAAGCCGATCCCCCCTAGCCCCCCTTAAGAAGGGGGGGACAGGAAGCGATCGACATTTCTCCGTCTTAAGGGGAGCCACAGGAAGCGCTCAAAGTGGGTCTTCTTAAGGGGGATTTAGAGGGATCTGGCCTCGCATCAAAGCGAGATTTCTCAGCGGATGTTCTACTTCGGTTCGTGACTGGCAATCCGCTTGCCTTCGCCATCGTACACTTGCATCGGAATTTTCGCGTTTTCGGCGATCGCCTCCAAGGCCTTTTGCAAAGTAGCAACGTGCTTTTCCACAGCTTGGCGACTCTTCACAGCATTATTGTTATTCGCTTGAATGAAAGTTTGTTGCAATTTCTCCACGTAATCAGGATTCATCTGCACCGCAATCAAACCATTGCTAACAGTATAATCGCAAATCTTCGGCTTGCCTTGGCAAGTTTTATCCAAATCCGTCCGCGCTTTTTGCAAGTTTCTTTCTTCCCGCAACTTAACTTCCGCTTGCTGCAAAGATGTTGTGTAGGATTCGATCAGCGGTTTAGCTTTCTGGGAATAAGAAGTAGCCGCCGGAACTTGCTCGGCATAACTCAAAGCTCTCCGCCAGTTTTCCGATGCTTTAAACCAGCCGTTTTTGCCTTCTAAAATTCGAGCTTCCGCTGCTAAAGTCACAGCTTGAGTGTAGGCATTTTCCGAAATTCCTTCGACATTTCGGCGCTCGCGAGCTTGTGAAAGCTTGGTTTCGTATTTGGGAACTAGCAATCTACCTAGTTGATAAGATTGCGTGTTGCTGGGAATTTCTGATATAATTCCTAGGGCTTTTTCCCAACCGGCTTCTACTTGTCCCCATGTCTGGGATGTCTGAGCTACTGCTTCCCGAGCTTCGGCTATTTGGGCTGCACTTTTGGCGGCGAGCAACAATTTTTCGGCTTGTTTTTCTGTGCCTAATTGCCGATTTCCCGTGGCTAAATTCTTCCGGTATTCCTTCGCCTTTGTCTGAGCGTAGGGATAAACTGGGCTGCTTGTGGGGATTTCTCCGAGTTGGGCGATCGCACTTTGCCACAATGTTTCGGCTTGCTGCAAGTTCTGTTCGGAAACAGGCGGATTTTGGGTTTTCCCGGCGGCAGACTGTGCGAGGCGCGCTGCATCGATCGCAGACGTGATATTTTGACTTTGCTCCTGATATTTTTCGATCGCAGTTTGAGCCTCACCGCGATGAATTGACCAAGCGGGAATCGGTTCCAAAAGTGCGATCGCCTGTTTTAACTGTTCCTGCGCCTCTTCCGGGCTGCTAGCAACTTTTGACGTTTTCAGAGTCTTCGCCGAATTGTCGCTCAACTGTTTGGCATTGGCTAATGCAGTACATTCTCCGATGACGCAGGGCCGACTCAGCAGGTAATAACCGCCCGCCAAAATCACCGCCACCAGACTCACCATTCCGGCGGCCACCAACATCGTAAACGGTGAAGTCTTGGGCGTTTCGGCGACTGTTACCGCTTCCATATCCAGCGCATCGAAGGGATTGTCTGCAATATCTGGCCCGATTGCAGCTACCTTAAAGGCGATCGGATCGGCATCGCTGGAACTCTCAGAAAAATTAGGGAAATATTCATCCCCACCCGCTTTTTCAACATCCGTTTCTAACGGCATTTCCTCCGCTGCATCCGCCGTCTCACCAGCATCTTCTGCTAATACTATCCCAGTTTCTGCTGCGGGTTTCTCCTCGGGTTTTTTTCGCACTTCCACTGTTTTGGGTCTTGACAAAACAGGGTTGTTCATGGTAAAAGAATGGAAAGCATAAGGCTGTTTTTGCCCGGTAATTTTCAGGCAAAGTCCAATCTGTTGAATAGCTTCTGGTTGTATTTCGAGAATAGCAGCTTCCAGCACCGCAAAAGTCGGTTTAGCTTTAAGAACTAAACTGCGCGGGTGTTCTCCGACAACAGTTAAAGAGTCATCTCGAAAATCGCAACTAATATAAAGCGGTAAATTTTTAAATCCGGCTGCTTGCAAGTGTTTTTGCAACTCTACTTCTAGAATTTGTGCCTTGCTTTGTCGCGCTGCTACTGTCATATTTTGCTCCTCTATCTACTATCACCACTTGAGATTTTAGTTTGAAGAAATTATCGGGATTTCAGCTTTGTTTGAACTTATAGAAATCGTCAAGACGATTAGGAAGTTCTTAATTGCTGAAACCATTGCTTTTCTTCCTTCTTCCTTCTTCCTTCTTCCTTCTTCCTTCTTCCTTCTTCCTTCTGCTATGCACCAACTCAGCCAAATCTTAACTCTCAAATCTCTATTTTCAAATCTTAACTCTCAAATCTCAACTTGCAAGGCCTCTCCATAACTTTCGCCATAATAAACTTGAGTCACGTCAAAACGCCCGCCGTATTGTTTGAAAGGTTCTGCTGCATAACCGAGCGGCAGCAAACAGCAAACATCTACTTCAGCAGGAATTTGAAAGGCTTCTTTCACCTTAGCTGCGACAAAACCTTCCATCGGACAACTGTCTACTCCAAAGCTTTTAGCTGCAATTATTAAATGAGCTACTGCGAGCATTGTATGTCTGTTTGTCCAAGTTTCTAGGAACTCGAAGCAAGGATGGTTCTCGAACAATTGCGGGATTGCTTGTCGCATATAACCAGCTAAATTCTCGTTCATTCCGCCTGCGGCTTTGCCCAATTCGATTACGGCTTCGGTGTTTTCGGGTTGGGCGGCGCGCCGATCGCCACAACAGATTAACACGATCGGGGCTTCTACCACTTGCCGCTGGTCGAAGGCACAGGCTTTTAATTTTTCTTTGCTGGCTGGATCTTTAAGTACAATAAACCGCCAAGGCTGCAAGTTATAACCAGAGGGCGATCGCACTCCCAAGCGAAAAATCTCTGCCAATATTGCTGGAGGAATCGGATCGGGCCTAAAACTGCGCGCGGCCCGGCGGCTTTCGATCGCGGTTTTAACATTAATTGAAGGTTGAATTTCAATGGTCATGGATAATGGTAATTGGTAATCGGGAATTGGGAATCGGGAATTGGGAATTGGGAATTGGTAATCTGGAATTGTTAACTGCTAACTGTTAACTGCTAACTGTCAACTGTCAACTGTCAACTGTCAACTGTCAACTGTTACCCCAAACCCAACTCGCGTTTGAGTAAATTAATCGACTTAGAGCCGATATAATTTTCCGAGCAAACCAGTTGCGGGGGACGAATAATATCCTCTCTGGCGGCGTTAATGGCAGCTTTGACTGTAGCAAAACTCGGTTGGTCGCAGAAAATTGTTCTAGCCGATCGCACGATCGAGTTAATCTTGTAGGCATCCGACAGCAAAGCCGTCATCACCAGCAAATCCTCGCCCCGGAGACTGTGAATAATCACTTCAGTCGATCGCAACATTCCCGAACTCAGGCTCACGATACCCAAATAACTATCCTTCGGCAAACTCCCCACTAACTGAATTTCCTGAACATAATCATAGATGTCTACGGGAATCACTCGCACCGAACGTGGCGCCGAAATCGATTCCGCTTGTCCGATAAAATAACGACTCGTGATTACAGTTCCCGCAGAGATATTATCCAAAAAAGTACCTAAATCTTCCATCGCCACCAACTGGATGGGAATCCGCAAAGCTTGTTCCAGTTCTTTCGCCATCAACTCGCCCACGCCGATGTCTTCTGTGGGGGCTGTGACGACCACTCGGGCACTGCACCGGAGCCGCCAGTCTATTTCGGCCAAAAATAATTCCCTCGCTTGGTTGAGCGTACAGCCCTCTCCCAGCAGTTGATCCATACTTTCTTGCACTATTTTGTTAGCAAGGGGATATTCTTCGAGGATCGGGGATTTGAGTTTGCTACCGCCTTCGTGGCCTTGGGCGCGGACGTATATACCCGATCCGGCTTGGGCTTCTACGAGTCCGGTATTTTCGAGTTGTCGGTATACTTTGCTGATGGTGTTGCGGTGCAAACCTGTCTGCATCGCTAGCTGTCGGGTACTGGGCAAGCGGTGCCCGGGCGGAAACTGGCGCGAGGCGATCGCAAACCTGATTTGATTGAATAATTGCGTAGATGCGGGGATCTCGCTATCTGTTTGAATATGAAACTGAACCATATTAAAGGCTCCGACGACTTCAATTTAATATTTTTATAACGTTGAGTACCGTGCCTAGGATGGCTCGGATATCTCTGTGTATAGCATAATCTGATTTGGCTCATCTGCGGCGGCGGTTTTGCTTGGTTTGCGATCGGGGCTGATTGTTCAGGTACTTTCGAGTCTTAGCCGTAGGGTGCGTCAGTTTGACAATTCTCAATCATTACCAAAAATCTCATTCTGACGCACCATTCATTCGAGGAGTGCCTCAGTTTTGAGATTGTCAGTTTTTCCATAAAATCTTATTTTACCTCTTCCAAAAATATCTAGGACGGGCTCTCCGGCCCATCCCACAATTTTTTTCTTGTGGGATGGGCCGGAGAGCCCGTCCCAAATTTGATTAAAAACACTTTGGCAATCTCATCTATTCTTCCTAGGCACCATACTGCACTTAATTTGATTTCAATCTCCGATTTCCATCTCGCCTTCTGTCTTTCTACCTTTCAGAAAATAAGTCCGCATTTCCCCTTTACCCTTAATCTCAATCAAACCCCGTTCTTCAAATTCATATTTATCCCACAGCAACTCGTAAGTATAGATACTAACTTGAATGCGACCGGGGATGCCGTGAGATTCCATGCGGCTGGCTGTATTTACTGCATTTCCCCACAAATCATAAATGAATTTTTTAGTGCCGATTACCCCCGCTACCACTGGGCCACTATTAATCCCGATGCGGATGTTAAAATTCGAGTCTAGCTTCACATTTAATTCCTGAATAGCTGCTAGCATATCCAGTGCCATTTCGGCGATCGCCTCTGCGTGGTCTGGGCGTTCAATGGGAATACCGCCCGCTACCATGTAAGCGTCCCCGATCGTCTTAATTTTCTCTAATCCGTGCTTGTCAGTTAGTTGGTCGAAAGTCGAGAAAATTTCATTCAGCAAGTATACCAGTTTCGTCGCGGACATCGTGGTAGAAATTTGAGTGAAATTCACCAAATCAGCAAAAAGAATTGTGGCTTTTTCAAACTTGTCCGCAATTACCCCCGGTTCGTGCTTCAACCTATCTGCAATAGCTTCGGGCAAAATATTTAGCAGCAAACCATCAGTTTTTCTCTGTTCTTTCCTGAGTGCAGATTCCATCTGCTTGCGCTTGGTGATGTCGTGAAAAAACACAGAAATGCCGTCGTGAGAAGGAAAAGCCCGGACTTCCAACCACACTCTTAAGGGACGATAATATTTGTCAAAAGTTACTCCGACTTGTTTAGAAACAGCTTCATGAGACTCTTTATAGAATACCGAATTTACTAAATCTGGAAACTCTTCCCAAAAAATTTTACCAAAAAGTTCTTCCGGCTCGCGCTGCAAAAATTGCGCTGCTTTGTAATTGACGTAAGTAAATCGCCACTGGGGGTCGAGAGCAAAAAAAGCATCGCTCATTCCTTCTAGAAAATTGACAATTTGCTCGTCAGTAGAACGGAGTTTTGCTTCTACTTGTTTCTGTCTGATCTGCGCGCGCTTTAATTTAGCATAATTAATTCGCAACTCCATTTGGCTAATAACTTGCCTTCCTAAAGTCCGCAGGGCTTCTAGTTGTTCTGGGGTGAGATGGCGAGGAACTGTATCTATCGCGCACAAAGTGCCAATGGGGAAACCCTCAGGAGTTACTAGCGGTGCTCCAGCATAAAACCTAATATTAGGATTGGAAGTTACTAGCGGATTTCCGGCAAAGCGCTCGTCTTCTAAAGCATTGGGTATAACTAGCAATTCGTTGGGATTTAAAATAGCGTGAGAGCAAAAAGCTATCTCTCTGGGAGTTTCTGGCGCCTCCAGACCGACTTTTGATTTAAACCACTGTCGGTTAGCATCTACTAAGCTGACTAAAGCAATAGGAGTGCCGCAAATATAGGATGCTAAAGCTGTTAGGTCATCAAAAGCTTCGTCGGCATCTGTATCGAGAATGTTGTAGCGGTTAAGTGCTTTTAGCCTGTCTGCTTCATTGCTAGGCAAAGGTGCAGCTTGCATTGGCGGCGGTGCGACTACACTTTTTGTCCGAAAAATACGCGCCAGTCTCCGTGCTGCGAATTTTTGGACTTGCACCGCTAGTTTTTCAACGAACACAAAAAGACCTATTTGCCAAGCTTTATTCATATTTCTTTATGTTGCTCACACATGATAGAACTGCGGGCGATCGCACTGGGAACATCTCAGTTTTGCATTTGTAGTGGACTTCCAGAGTTCTCTTGCTATGTATAGCACGCGAGCGACAACGCTTGCAGTGTAAAAAAAATGCTTTTTGCAAAAATTGAGAGGCTCCCGATCGCACTTTTGGCGATCGATACCTATGCACTTACACAACTAACTCCTCAATCTCCCGAGCTTTTGTTGGCAGTTCCCCTGTCAATACTTCTCTACCTCCTTCGCTGACAAGTATATCATCTTCAATGCGTATCCCCCGGACATCTGCGAATTTTTCCAACTCGTCCCACTTTACAAAATCTTTATATTTGGCGCGAGTTTCTGGGTTATTTAAGATTGCCGGAACTTGATAAAAACCAGGTTCGATCGATACCAGCATTCCCGATCGCAAAACACGATTCAGCCGCAAAAAACCCAACCCAAACCGACTGCTTCTCACTCTCCCCGCTTCATAGCCAGCCAAATCGCCCAAATCTTCCATATCGTGAACATCCAAACCAATTAAATGTCCTATACCGTGCACAAAAAACAGCGCGTGAGCGTCCATTTCTACCAAATCGTCAACAGGGCCCCGCAAAATGCCCAAATCTACCAATCCTGACGCCATAATTCTAGCAGCTAACAGGTGAATATCTTGATATTCCACGCCCGGACTAATTTGCTCGATACAAGCATCGTGCGCTGCCAAAACTACATCATAAATTGCTCTTTGAGTCGGCGAAAACTTGCCAGAAACCGGCCAAGTGCGAGTCACATCAGCCGCCCATCCCATTGACGATTCGGCACCGACATCTGCTAACAGCAAATCTCCTGCTTGTAGCGGATTGTGATAGTGTTCGCTGTGCAAAACTTCCCCCTGCACGGTGACAATACTTGGGTAGGCATAAGTCATATTTTCCGAGATGATGACACTTTCCATTGCAGCCCGCACGCCCGCTTCAATCTTAGCTGTTCGAGTTGCCGCCATGCCCGCTTTGTGAGCTGCTACGGTGACAGCCGCAGCTTGACGCAATTCGACCAAACTGGCTGCATCGTGGCTCAGGCGCAGAGATACGATCGCCTGAGTTAATTCCAGATCGATGCCGGTTGGCGATTTGGACGGTGAAGCGGAGCGATCGAGAATTTGAGACTGTTGCAACCGAGTTAAGCTATCCTGGAGGGCGATCGTAGCTGCATTTGTCCCTCGCGCTTTCAACTCACTCATGGGGTAAGCAGCATCAGCCCTAATTAGTTCAGCAATTTCCGCTCTTTTCGGCATTTCCCCGTGCCAAAGCGTGCTGCTAGGATCTGGATCATCTAAGAACAGTTCTAACTTCCCAGATTCTAAACGAATCGCAGCATTTTCTAACGGCAAACCAGCAAAATATAGAAAGTGACTGCTGGCGCGAAAAGGATAAACAAGTGCCGGATAATTGCGAGGAATGCTGCGCCCCGACCACAGAATTACGGGAAAATCAATTAAACTGGCCAGTTTTTGCCGCCGTTCCTGTAAAGTATTTGTTAACAAATCATAACCTTTTGTAATTTTCATTGGTAAAAATTGATAATTTTGAGTTCGTTTTGTAGTAAGGACTTCAGTCCTTTGATTCTAGGCATTACAGCACTTTTGTGCTAACTACAAATTTAGCAGCCATTTTGAGGGAAAGTCTAATCTTTATTTTCTTTTTTGCTGCACTCTTTAGTGCTATGTTTGCGATCGTCTTTGTCGTCATCGCAGCCATAATTTTGTTCACCAGGAACCTTTGCCGACGGTCAAAATAAAAATGCTGAAAGTGTTACTGCACAAGCAATACAGCAAAAAATAACAGCCGCGGTGTGCCAAAGAAGCCGATCGGGTTGTTGTGGATTTTGTGACATGAGTAATAGCCTCTATTGACGATCGTATATTTGAGAATTTAAAGTATAAGTAAATTCACTGAAAAAAAATATGAAAACTTCTCACACAGCTTCTAAAACTTCGGTGCAAGTACGCGATTGGCCGATCGAACACTTACCGGGATTGAGCAACGAAAACCAATCTCAACTAGAAGAGTGCGGCATCACCACCACCGCACAACTAATTCGGATGACGAAAACACCGGCTGCGAAATCGTTGCTAGCACATCAATTACAGATTAACATTCAATATGTTAATAAATGGGTAGCAATGGCCGAGCTGGCTCGAATTCCGAGTGTCGGCTGTCAGTATTGCGGGCTGTTGCTGCACGCGGGCGTTGCTTCTGCGGCTCAATTGGCTCAAATGCCCGTGGAGAGGTTGCACCAACAAATCCTGAGACTCCACGTAGCGACAATGCAGCGCAATGATTTGACTCCTTCAGTCGATCGCGTGCAAAAATGGGTTCTACAAGCTAAATTAGTCATTAGTCATTAGTCATTAGTTATTGGTTATTAGTTATTGGTTATTAGTTATTGGTTAATTCCCAATTCCCCATTCCCCATTTCCCATTCCCAGCGCGGGCAAATTCCCAGCGCGGGCAAATTCCCTGTTTGCCCAATTCCCAGCGCGGGCCAATTCCCAATCCCCCATTCCCAATTCCCCATTCCCAATTCCCCATTCCCAAATATTATGTCAATTGAAGTTTACGGAATTCCCAACTGCGGAACCTGCAAAAAAGCTTTCCAGTGGCTCAAAGATAGTGGTATTACTTACGAGTTCATTAACACAAAAGAACAGCCACCAACTCGCGAAACCATTCAAAACTGGGTAGCTGCTTTGGGTTTTAAACCAATGCGAAATACATCTGGCCAATCCTACCGCGCCTTGGGCAACGAGAAGCAAGACTGGACGAATGCAGAGTGGGTGGAAGCCTTTGCGAAAGATGCAATGCTGCTGAAACGTCCTCTTTTTGTCAAAGATGGAACGGCTGTTTTAGTCGGTTTCAAAGCAGAAGTAATTCGCGAAAAATTGGGGATTTGAACAAACTAAAGAATGAGAATCAAATAACTTACAATTTTTATTGTTATTGTGGGATGGGCGGGACGCCCATCCCACAAATATGTGTAAATTATTTAATTCACGCTCCTAAGTTCAGCGCATTTTTCGCATAAACTTCATTTCACCGATATCATCAGTGAAACCCCAACGTTTGTAAAATGGTATCATTTTCGGCAAACAGTTAAGAGACAAATTCTCCACGGCTTGCAGTTGGGGATGATTTAAAACTGCATCCATCAACACCTTACCCAGTCCCATCTTTCTGTATGTTGGGTGGACAATCACATCAAAAATCGTGCCTCTGTAGACAAAATCAGTCATGACGCGGCTAAAGCCAATTAATCGTAGCTTGCGGGGCGGGACGCCATCGCCCTCATCGACCAAACCAATGATAACATCAGTCGCGGCCAGCATTCTCACCACATCCTCCCGCGTCCGCTTGTTGCACCAAAACTCGTTTTTGTACAAATCCATCAAGTCGGAAACCTGACTGTCAGTCAAAGTTTCCACGATTCGGTACTTATCCATTTTGTCGGTCATACTCAATTTTACCGTAATCTAGTTTAATTGCGCGATCGGCTAAATCGAAATAGCGATCGTCGTGACTGATGACAAACACAGTTTTCCCCCGCTGCTTCAACTCCGGTAACAACTGCTTGTAAAAAATATCCCGAAAAAACGGATCTTGATCCGAAGCCCATTCATCAAACAAATAAATCGGCCTGTCTTCCAAATAAGCCGTCAGCAAAGCCAGCCGCTTTCGCTGTCCCTGAGACAAAGCCGTGGTTGACAAAACGCCATCTTTCACCTTAACTTTATTATCCAAATGAAACTCTCGCAGATATTCAGCAGCCTGATTGTCCAAATCGCGATCGGTCATTCCCAAAAGGCGATCGAACAAATAGAAATCAGAAAAAATCACCGAAAAATGCTGCCTGTACCACTCACGGTTTTCATCATTAATCGTCTGTCCATCTAGGAGAATCTCTCCCGATTCAGGAATGTACAAACCAGCGAGCAACTTAGCCAAAGTAGACTTACCGCTACCGTTACCCCCAATTATAAACACCAATTGACCGGAATGAAACTTCAAATTCAGTTCGCCCAAAACAAAATTGCTATCTTCCTTATCTCCAGGATAGCTGTGAGTAGCTCCTTTTAACTCCAAGGTCTCCCACCGAGAATTCTCAGGTAATTTAACCGCAGCAGTTATCTCAGATTGACTCGCCAAAGCCAATCCCATTCTCTCAATCTTCTCCACAGAAGTATTAGCCCGAAAAATCAGCGGTAGCCTTTGCAAAATATTCTGAAACGGAGACATCAAATAGGTACTTGTCAGAATATACGCTGACAAAACAGGCGTAGAAACTGGCACAAATTTCGGCAAAGCAAACAGCAGCAAACCAATCAGCATAAAAAATAGCAATTGTCCGACTCCCGTCGCCACTGCTGCGGTATTCAGCGCCTGCAAATTGTAATTGCGAGAATCAGCAGCGCTTACCTGCAACTCTTCATCAAAAAACTCTTTGCGGCGCAACGAATGCAGTTTGATTTCCTTAATTCCTTCAGTAATGCTGCGAAAATGTTTAAACAATCTATCCTGTTCTTCTCTGGCTAAATTGAAGAATTTTCTCATTCTGTTTAGCAAGAGCTGTACAGTGGCGATAGTCAGCGCTAAAAAAGCAAATACAACTGCAAAAACTGCTCCAGAAAGCGTGCTTAAATAAGTCAAACATCCTACAACAATAGCGATATCAACGCAGAGAAAAGGAATCAAAAATATAGTATTAGAAAGAGTTCCCACATCATCGGTGAGAGTAGCCAGCAACCGATTAGCGCCCAATTCTTCCAAGTGCCGCAAAGGAGAAGACAAAATCCCTCGGCTCAAATTCAGTCGCAGATTGTAAACAGCTTCTTGAGAAAGGTAGATTAACAAAAATTGGGAAATAACTCCGGTGACGAGGGCTAAAACTGCCAATCCAGCAAAATACCAGACTAAATTCTGATTGGAATTGTCGCTGATGGCGCGGTTGATGAAAGCAATTAACTGCGCGCTGCAACCGCCGCTAATTAAGCCTGTGAGTATGGCGATGGAAACATTCAACCAAGAAGCTTTTAAGAGTAGCCAGATTACATTCATGCGATTTTATTTTTAGTTGAATAAGTGTTCGTAGTGAGGGCTTTAGCCCTCTCTTATTTGAAGAGGACTAAAGTCCTCACTACGAACCTAATTGATGCGGACTGAAGTCTTCACTACGAACTTATTTGATGCGGACTGAAGTCCTCACTACGAACTTATTTGATGCGGACTAAAGTCCTCACTACGAACCTATTTGATGCGGACTGAAGTCCTCACTACGAACCTATTTGATGCGGACTGAAGTCCTCACTACGAACCTATTTGATGCGGACTGAAGTCCTCACTACGAACCTAATTACTGATGCACTTCTGTTTCCTCGGTTTCAAATATAACTAGCTCATAGATATCACTCATCAACATTTCCACTCCCACCGAAGCGAAAGAAACAGTTGCAGACTCTCCCTCATATTCCTGAAACAACCATTGATTTGATTCATTTTTAATATATTGTTGCACTAAAAATTCTTGTTGGCTGACTAATACGTACTCGCGGAATTTAGGGAGCGATCGATAAAACCGAAACTTATCCTCTCGATCGAAATCCTTCGTAGACTTAGAAAGCACTTCCACAATCAGTACCGGATTGAGTATCTCATCCTTGCGTCCCTCTGTGCAAACTAATTCTCCTTCAACTACCATCACATCCGGGTAAGTTCCCCGTCGGTGTCGAGGAATCCACAACCGCAAATCACTCATAAATGGTCTTGCATTCTTTCCCCGCAAAGTAGCTTTCAAAAAGGCATAAATATTACCTATTATCTGGCTGTGATTAATTGTGCCACCTGTCATCTGTACAATTTCTCCATCGCGATATTCATTTCTAAACTCGGCAGTTTCTTCTAATTGCCGGTACTCATCGGGAGTATAAAACTTTGGCTTGGTTTTTACTAACATTGTGACCTCAACGGTTGCGACTATTTTTTAATTATTGACTTGAGAAGCCTTGAATTCAATAACTGTTGCCTCATGTAGCACTGGAAAATTCACTGAATTAGCAATATAACAAACATGATGTGCATTGTCGTGCAAACTGCGTGCTTTTTCCAAATCATTACCAGCTTCGATGGTTGCGTGCGGATGCAAAATTACCTCCGTAAACCGAATTTTGCCATCTTTTTGTGCCATCTTTCCCGTAGCTTCATCCGAGTAAGAAATTACCCGAATCCCCGCACGAGCACACAAAGCAAGATAGCTCAACATATGGCAAGCTGACAGCGACATTACCAATAAATCTTCAGGATTGTACAGCGCAGCATCGCCTCTAAAAGTTGGGTCTGCTGAACCTAGGAATGGTGGCTTACCCTCGATATTTATTGTATACTCGCGAGAATAAGCATCATAAGATGCAGTAGAACCTTGACTGGCACCTGTCCAAACTGTATGGATGCGGTAGGTGTGTTCTTTGCTCATTTATATTAATTTACTCATAAAAATTATGATTAATATTATATCACAGGATCGGTTCGTAGTGAGGACTTTAGTCCGCATCAAATTATGAGGACTGAAGTCCTCACTACGAACGTATTTTTTACAGAAAAAAAGCGCCTCACTTGTTACAGTTAGGCGCTATATCATCTTTCAAAATTTGCTGAAATTAATCGTTGCGAGACACAAGATTTGATTCAACTTTCGCAGTTGCAACTGGTACAAGTTGAGTCAATGCCGATTGCAGCATGGGAGTTTTGGTGACAGAATCGTTTGCTAAGTTAAACAAAGGATTCGATAAAATTCCTGCCAGTGTTGTTGCTACTAAGGTGACTACAACGCTGACCTGCAAGGGCCGCATTCCCTGAAGGTTCCAGCGAACTGGCGGATAGTTTTTCACTGCGTCCGACATTTCTTGAGGTTCTTTTACTACCATCATTTTGACGACGCGGATGTAGTAGTAAATTGAAACTACGCTGGTAATTAATCCCAGGATAACTAAGCCGTAAAGTCCTGCTTGCCAGCCTGCCCAGAATAGATAAATTTTGCCGAAGAATCCAGCCAATGGCGGAATTCCGCCGAGGGAAAGCAGGCAAATACTTAAGGCTAATGTTAGCAGCGGGTCTTTTTGATACAAACCGGAGTATTCGCTGATTTGATCGGTTCCTGTCCGCAGGGAGAAGAGGATGATGCAGGCGAATGCGCCCATGTTCATCAACAGGTAAACCAACATATAAAATATCATGCTGGAGTAACCGGCTTCGGTTCCTGCGACTAAACCAATCATTACAAATCCGGCTTGGGCGATCGACGAATAAGCTAAAAGCCGCTTCATGCTAGTCTGGGCGAGGGCCACTACATTGCCCAATACCATGCTGAGTATGGCTAAGGCTGTAAATACGAAGTGCCACTGTTCTGTGAGTGCGGGGAATGCACTTGTTAACAACCGGATTGCTAGGGCAAAACCGGCGGCTTTGGAACCGACTGAAAGGAAGGCGACAACTGGTGTCGGCGAACCTTCGTAAACGTCTGGAGTCCACTGGTGAAAGGGAACTGCGGAGATTTTGAAGGCGATTCCGGCGATCGCAAAAACCAATGCAATCACCAAACCGAGAGATTCACCGTTATTAACTGTAGAAAGGTTAGCTGCGATCGCGCTTAGCGTAGTTTGGCCGCCAGACAATCCGTACAGCAGCGAAATACCGTAGAGAAACACCGCCGAAGAAGATGCACCAATTAACAAATATTTCAAAGCAGCTTCATTGGAACGCGGATCGCGTTTTGTATAACCCGTCAGCAAATAAGACGAGATACTCAGAGTTTCCAACGAAATAAAAATCATCACCAATTCATCAGCGCCGCTGAGGAACATTCCCCCCAAAGTAGCGCTGAGCAAAATGCCGATAAATTCCGCTAAAGCAGTACCCGTTTGCAGTACGTAGCGGACGGATATCAAAATAGTGACAGCCGCCGTCAAAGCGATTATTCCGCGAAACACCAAACTCAAGGCATCGCTGTTAAAACCGCCCAGAAACGAGATAGTGTTAGCGTTATCCCACTGCAAACACAAAGCAGCGACGGCGGCCAGCAAACCCGCAACGGCAACGTAGGGAGTCCAATTAGAAGAACTGCGCCCTACGATTAAATCGCCGACGAGAACCACCAAGAGGGTGATGATGACAATTCCCTCGGGTAAGATAGTTCCAGCATTTAGCTGGGCTGCAAGAGTAGCAAAATCCATATTTTCAGTCAGGTTGGGTAATACAGGCCCAAAAGGCTGTAATGGGCTGTGAGCTCGTAAAAATTCTTTACCAAACTGGATTGTAGCTGATTACAGCTTCGCGATCCCAGTTTTGCGGTGTTTGTTGCCTGGGAGTCGGCGGGGAGTCGGCGGGGAGTCGGCGGGATGCGGCGGGGAGTCGGCGGGGAGTCGGCGGTTGAAACCGCTTCTATACAAACAATGTCTGCCTCCGCAGACTGAAGAATTTAGAGGTAATATCGTGCCCCAAGAGAACTACGGCAATCAGATGGGTTCGATCGTTTGGACTTTACTCAACCGTTATGGATGCGGACTCGCATTCCGAACGATCGAACCTCAATCTGCCACAATATAGAAAATCCCACCAATCACTCGGAATGACTGACTCGCTAACCGCCTACAAGCAGCAGATTCTCAATGATTTTAACAACCGCCCGGATTACGAAACTGAGTTTCACAAACGGGCGGCAACTCGGTTAGTAGAATTGGCCCAATTGCGATCGCACCAGCAAGTTCTAGATATTGCTACCGGAACCGGTTTAGCGGCGATTGCGGCGGCCCAGGTTGTTGGGCCCGGGGGCAGTGTTTTGGGAACGGATTTTGCTGCGGGAATGTTGCAGCAAGCGAGGAAAAAAGTTGCAGATTTAGGGCTGACGAATATCGAGTTTGCGGCAGCAGAGGCCGACGAACAAGAATTTCCCGAAAGCCAATTTGATGCAATTTTGTGTTCCAGTGCGATCGTCTATCTGACAGATATTCCCCAAGCCCTCCGTAAATGGTACAATGCTCTGAAACCGGGCGGAGTTGTCGCCTTTTCCTGTCTCGCAGAAACATCTCCAACCACATCTATATTGTTTCGGGAAGTCGTGCAGCGATACGGCATTACCATCCCGAATCCCAACGAGTTACTGGGGACGCACGAAAAATGTTGCCAAATTTTGCGATCGATCGGGTTTGAGAATATTGAAATTACCAACGAGCAATTTGGATCTTACTTGCAAGATGCCGAAGCTGCTTGGAATGGCAACGCAAACAGCGCATTCGGACTTCAGGGAGTGCCACGGTCTGACCAACAATGGAAACAGTGCAAACAAGACTATTTTGCAGGTTCGTAGTGAGGACTTTAGTCCGCAGGTTCGTAGTGAGGACTAAAGTCCGCATAGTTCGGAACAGAAAAATCATCAGGATCAACTGTAGAACAGGTTCGTAGTGAGGACTTTAGTCCTCTAATTGAGCGGACTAAAGTCCTCACTACGAACAGTGTTGATTGCTGGTTGGTGACAGGACATAATATTATCCATCCTCAGAAACACGGCGCAATATTTTCTCCCCAATTAGCACGTTCCTTGGATTATCAACTAATCCTGTATCGAGTAACACAACACCAAAAAGTACCGCCCATCCCTTGGCGCGTTGCAGTGTTGCTTCCGAAATATTTGCATATTCTGCGATCGCCAGTTGGCGTGCATTTCGATCGCCAAAAAGCATCCAAATAGCAGCAAGATCTGTGGCAATATCGCCTGATGTCATGTCGCCCCAATCAATAATCCCGGCGATCGCACCGTTTTTAACCAGCACGTTTCGCGGGTGAAGGTCGCCGTGCAGCCATGTTGCTTCAACGTCAACAGGCGCGTTTAAAGCCACATTCCAAGCATTCTCGATCGAGAGATAGATCGGGTTATTTTTCGCCTTCAGTCGCTGCATCCGTTCCTCAACAGAAGCCGCCCGAGAAGGCAACGGTACGCCGCGAAAGGCATTTGATGGCGCATTGAATGGCGCAGGTACGTGCAGCGATCGCAAGAATGAAGCAAAGCGTTTTGCCTGATTGGCATGGGGTTCTTGTCGATCGGCAGTTACACCGGGCAGCCAGGGCAATACACTCCACCGCCAAGGATAACCCCCTGCCGGCTTGCCCACCCTGCAAGGCGTTGGAACAGGGATAGAAAGTCGATCGGCCAAAAGCGGCAGCCAAGTTTGCTCGTTTTCGAGAAGGGAGGCTGCTATTTTGCGGCGCGGGAGTCGTACAGACAACTCGTCGCCCAGCCGAAACATTGCATTATCCCAACCAGAATCAACGAGATGCACCGACAAGTGTTTCAAATCTGGGTGCTGGTTTTCTAACAATCTGTAGACGAGGGCCGCATCTATTTCGACTTCGGATATCGGCGTTCCTATCGAACTCGGTTTTGCCTCCAACTCCATATATATTTGCCTCCTTATCTTGACTGTCGCCTTTTCAAGGGTAACGGAGGGCGATAGTCAGAAATGCCGCTGCCACAAACGCTGCTAACGCCCGCACATGATTCCAAAAAGTCCAGTTAACAAGGTAGCTAGCCCATAGTTTCGCGCCCTCAGCGCTACCAGGCTCGACTTTCGCCAGCGCATCGTTTAGCGGTACATTGAGTGCGATCGTCACTCCCACCGTGCCAACTAGATACAACAAGCTACCAATCAGCAAATAGGGGATGCCCGGTTGATGCCACTTTAATGAGGAGAAAATCAGAAAGATGCAAGCCGCAGCCGTTCCCAGAAACACCGTCATAAACAACGGATTGATGACTGTAATATTGATCGACTGCATGGCCGCAATGCCCTGCGCCGGCGGGAGTCGGCTAAGGGCGTTCATCACGAAGGTTGAGAAGGCAAAGAAGACTCCGGCTATCAGCCCGCAGCCCAGCGCAGACAAAAGTTTCAATGCGAAGTATTGTTGCACAATCAGATGTTGCGGTATCATCTTACCTTCCTACCTGTTGAGCGACTTGGACGCGAGCATTGGCGATCGCGCCTTTCTTCCTGTTCTAACAAATTCTCCCACAGCGCGATCGCTTTTGGTAGTGCGTCCTGGTGTCCGCAAAAGGGAGCGTCCTGGTGTCCGCACTACGAACGAACCGTTTTTATTACGAGTAATCGACCGGACATGATATTAGCGATCGCTTCGGTTTAGGATTGTTTCAATTTGATTTTGTACTTGTTCCAATTCCCGGCGTTTGTCAGCCAGCCAAGCTTTTTCGGCTTCGCATTCTGCTTGATTTTGTCGATCGCGCTTTTCCTGCTGTTCTAGTAAATTTTCCCACAGCGCGATGGCTTTTGACATCGCATCGCTATTCGCATCAGCGCGATCGGCAAATACTGCAATAATTCTTTGTTGTACCTTCTCAAAAATAGACTCTGCCGATTCGCCAAATTTCTCAAAGCCTAACTCACAAACTTTTTCCTTAATCTGAGCTTTAACAGCATCGCCATCTAAAAAACTCCAGCCCAAACCGCCACCAGCACCAGCGGCTAAGCCACCCAAAACAACTCCTATAAAACCAAGTCCTGTAAAAAATAGCAACGCAGCACCAACTGCTGCACCAATTCCTAAACCCCCCAAAAATCCACCATCCTCAATCTCGCCAATTGATGAAGCTATTCTGCTTCCACTGCTGTTAATTCCGCCTAAGCTACCTGCTGTTCCTAAGTTATTGAATTGAGCGACAAGGCTAGTGCTGAGTTGCTGGTCAAACTGTTGAAATTCTTGCCGTATTGCATAAATATCTTCACCGATTTGGCTGTCTAGCACTCCCATATTTTGTTTTAAAATTGACTGTACTTTTTGATTTCCCCAGTCATCAATTTCTTTGGTAATGTCTCGTACAAATTGATCTGCATAATCTTTAGTCAACTTGTCTTGACTCATGATGTGTCCGTGTTCGGAAGTCCAGCGATGACTTTTTGCCCTCAGGCGTTCTCCCAATCCTTCCACCCATTCATGCCAAGATTCAAGAGCTTCTTCTAAAGATTGCTCCATCAATTCATTCGCTAAAAGTTTGATTTTAACCTCGCGACCGCTCACTTCCGCCATTTGTTCAAATATTTTCTGCTTATCTCCTTCAGAAACTGTCAATTTTCCCTCTGACATTTTCTGCCATTGATTCAATTCCTGACAACCAGTGTCAATAATTTGCTGAATTCCGGCGGCTGATTGCTGAAGTTCGATCGCCCCCCGTTCAACTGTCAAAAACTGTTCCAGAGATTTGGTAAAATCCTGAAAAGATTTCACATACTCATTTTCCGTTTCATCCAAAATCGCCTCAAGTGCAGATTTAGCAGAAATAAAATGAATCCGGTTTTCACCAGCAATAATTGGTTTTGCCCCATTAACAATTGTTTCTACCCTTTCTTTTACATCCTGGCGATCCTCTTCAGTCTCCAGCCCATCGAAAAAATTCACTGCAATAAAAATGTTTCTTGCACCTTCATCTTCTTTACCATAATTCAATTCTTTTTTCAAGTAGAAAAGCAGTTCTTCTTCTGTCTGTGGTAAAACATTGTTAGCATTAGTCAAAAAAATAACAGCATCAGCCGTTTTCAGAACTTGCTGAGTCGCCAATGTGCGTTCCGCTTGTTCGTTCAATCCGGGAGTATCAATAATTTCTACGCCCTTGCTGCACAACTCTAATTCGGGATGCTCAAAAACGATTTCTGCAATTTCCGATTTGGCTATTTTATCTGCAATAGAACCAGAAGCCGCCTTTTTAGAAATAGCAGCTTTCTCTTTATATTCTTCCGGCGAAATCTCTTCCTTACATCCATTTTTATAGTGACAAATAACCCGCCGCTTCGACCCATATTTCAAAATAGTCACCGTACCGCTACAGGGAGTAGCCCTCACTGGTTGGATTTTCTCGCCCACCAAAGCATTTAGTAAGGTTGATTTGCCCTTACTAAAGTCACCGACAACAGCAACGCGGAAACATTGAGATTCTAATTTACGAGATATTTTTGTTACTTCTTCTGTTAAATTAGGAGATATGACGTTGCGATCGCTCCCATCTTGCAGGGTTAAATACAGCGGCTGACAGACAGCATTTAGTTGTTGCCGGTACTCCTGAAATTTTTTCAACTCCTGATATGACGAGACTGAATGCTTTTGATTTTTTTGCTGTTTCGGTTTTGCTGGCAAATGCTGGAGAATGTGACTTGCAGCACGGACAAACATAGAATCGAGAGATTGAAATTGTGCCGGATCTAGTAACGATCGCACTTTTTCTAAAGCTGCTGTATCTTCGATAGCCCTACTGCTAAAACTCGCCTCCAAAACAGTCAAATATCGCCCATCGATTCCGAGTCGATCGGCAACGTTCTTCAAATACTGTTTTTCGATCTCGTCCATCGATCCATCTGCGACCGACATCTGATAGCCAAAACTAATTAGCAGCAGTTTTTCCTCCTCAGAAAAACACGCTGTCAGCGCCAACAACACCGGAAATTTATTGTAAACTTGATGTTGCGTCACGCTTTTAACCATTGGCATTACCAATTTTTGCAAGCTGTTATTAGCAGGAATAAGTTCCCTCAAAGTTGTCACCAGTTGCTGCTTTTCTTCAGCGCCAAAAGTACCGTCGGCATTAATGACTCCCAGCAACACAGTTATCAGCGCCGCCAGAAACAGAATCGGAGGATTAATATCCTCTTTGCGGAGGTTTTGCCCTGTCAGCCGCAAAACAACCTCAACAGTTTGCGAACTAATTAGCGAAGTGTCCATTTGCCGCGCCTTTAGATAACTTTTTTTTATTTAATGTATCATAATTGATTAGTAATTCTTTGGGTATGTTACGGGGTAAAAATCGATGGTGAACTTTGTATTTCCCCCTGCGGTACAGGCTGCGATCGAGGCTGGCAAGTACGTACAAGTTTTTACATCTGCCGGAGTGCCGATCGGCATGGCGAGAGATGCAGCGACGGGACAGTTTGCTGCCCATGCCGTTGGCGCGGTTGTCAACAACAGCCCGCTATCGCCGTTAGTGTCTCCCGTGCAGCTTGCTATGGGCGGCTTGCAGATGTATCAAAACCACATGGGCTTTCAAGCCGTGCAAGCGAGTTTGGGGGTGCTGCAAGCGACAACAGCCGTCATTGGTGTGGGAGTTGCGGCTGGGGTAGCTTTGTCGGCGGTAAATTTGCACCAAACATTGAAACTAAAAAAAGCAGTAGAAAGGCTGGATGTTAAAGTTGAAAATGGTTTCATCAATTTAGAACAACTTGTGAAAGGCCAAGGCGCGGAAATTAAGCAATTAATTGCCGAAGTTGTTGCCGATCTAAAATTTGAGAACCACCGTTTAGTTTTAGTGCGGGCTTACGGGTTATTTAATCAAGCAATTCAACGAATGCGATCGGCTTTGCAAGTGGAAGATATCAACCGCCGGAATGCTGAAATTGATGCAGCGCGGGGGATGTTGTTTGAAGCTTTAGCAGATTACAAAAATCCGCAGTTGTTGGCAGAAACTTGTGCGGCGGGACAGTTGCGCCGATTAGAGTGCAGTTGGGCGATCGAGCAAAGTATTATTGGCACGTATCAGGTGCAGAATGAATTTGGTGCTGCGGGCGATCGGCTTTCTCAACTTCAACAACAAATCCGTCAAGATGGCATCAGTATCATACAATGCTGTGACTCTGACGAAGAGCTTGATTTTCTATTTCCTGAGATCGCGCGAATTCACAATCACGATTTAGCCACATTAGACATTTGGCTAAATCAGATTGAATGGACTCAAGCTTTGCCACCAACACAGTTAAAGCAGTTGCAGAGTGCTGATTTCAGCAAATCAAACTTGACTGTTGTTGAGGATAAAAAATCAGCCGCAACAGCTTTAGCAATACCAGAGGAACAGTTAGTTTATGAGAATTTGAGGCCGAAGTCTCATTTTTATGCGCTTCGCACTCAATTGGAATTGATGCTGGAACCGGAGCGACGTGAATATTACGAAGATTATATCATCGAGCAAGGGGAAATAGGGGGTCATAAAAGTTTAGTAGCGTCGAACTTGGAAAAAGCATCTAATTTGGCTGTTGCTAATCTTTTTTACTACTTCAGAGTCCGGGATGAATCGGAAGAGGAATCAGAATTATATTCCGACGAAACTACAACTGATCCTGATAGCATTGCGACGGAATCTTCTGCGATCCAAAAGGACTCGCAAGCTATGAAAGAATTGGGGTTGACTCTAGAAAAAACTAGAATTATGTTCAGCTATCAGTACCACTTGGTGCAAGATGATATTGACCAAGAATCGGATTACAGTAAAAAATCTCTTAAGCAAGAGTGGTTACGCAAGTGGGAAAATTCAGCCACGCTTTTTTTGAACAGCCAAATTACACCTGACACTCCACATAACAGTTCATTGAAATTAATTACTAATTTTGAAGGTCTCCAAAATTCGGTAAAATCCAGCCTAATCGCTGCTGGAAATCAATTGACCCGGTATCTAATTTTATTAGAAGTAACACTGTTTCAACCCTATTACCCATTGGGTGATAGTCGCGATCGATCATTCAAAGATTTGAAAATTAACAATGAAGAAAGACTCGCCGGAAAGCTCAGGTATTTTGCTACAAAACTAGACCTCGATCCAAATTGTATTATCCGGTTTAAGTCGAACTACAAAGAAATTATCAGAGGAATTAACGGCGGCATAAATCCTTGGTTAGTTGGTACAGTCGGACTGGAATTTGTGATCGAAGAGATTATTTACCTTCAAAAAAATACTAGCAAAGTTCAAACAAATATCAAGTTTCAAGAAATTATAAAACAACTAAGGCTAGGTATTCGCTCCCTTGAAGACCAACGCGACGCTCTACTTCGTGAAGAAGAAAAAGATCGGAAAAAAATCGAAAATCTCAAAAAAGCCATTGAGTATTTGAATAAAGCACTAGAAAGACTTCAAGCTTTAATGTAATACCTACTGAGAAGAGCGATCGGTGTAAGGACACGGGCTAAAGCCCGTGTCCCTACCAGGAATTGTACGAGTTATGTCCTTCTTATCTCAATAATAATCAAAGAAAATGAAGTCTAAATCAGTTACGCAAATCAGCGGTCTTCCCGGTCAATTAGTCGGTGTAGTTCCACTCCGAACCAGTGGTACAGGAACTATTAAAATAGTTGGGGACACCTTACAAGGAAATTTTACTTCATTTTTTGGCTTAGAAATCAAAGAAATTGTCATTCCCATTCAAAATGTCCAAGCAGTTGAAATTGGCGAAGGCTGTACTTGGTGGCTGCTCGGACTAGGAATTTTAACCCTCACCATATTCTTCATTGGTATTATCTTCATTGTCTTAGCTTTTGTTGTCAAACAGCGTTATATTGTCATTTACACGAGTACAATTAATCTGATTCTGTTTGGAAACAACAATGATAAACTCAACCTGTTTCGCAATGAAATTATAGAAGCTTGTCGTCCCAAACAGAGCTATATGCCCCGACCTTCTCAGCCTGCACCCCCACCACCTTCTTTGCCAAAGCGATCGACAATTAGCTAAATTTACCAGGTCGATCGCTATTTCTACCAACGTGCGATCGCACTTATTTTATTTAGATACAAAAGTGCGATCGCTACTTTTATTTAGGAAAGCACGAAGCGCGGTTGCAACAAAAAAGTTAGGGACATACAGTTTAAGGAGTAAAAATAAGCATGCAACTAATTTTGGCAGAATTTTGTGGACGCTGGGGCTGTTCTTGGTGGGAGAACATTATCACCATCATCTTGGTTAGTCTGAAGGGTAAGGGTGCTGTACTATTGCTGGGATTATTGCTGATGCCGATATTTTTGGTTGTGCTAATATTGCTAGTAGGCTTGATACCAGCTTTTGAATTTATTGCTAGTTTTGGGAGAGACAAACAAAAACTCCAAAACCCAAACAATTCTCAGGAACAAGACCAAAGCATTTTATCAGCAGGAGCTAAGTTTGTCGGCCGTAGAGGAGCTAAATATTTGGGTCGTAAATTGAGAGAAGCAAACAAACATGAAGATGTGAACAATCTAGATTAGTCTCAGCAAAGAGCTCAACATAACAACAACCCCGATCGGTATCCTTTCTCTATTTTTTGCTTAATCTTCTCAAACAACAAAGCCCCTTTCTTGAGATCAGAAAGAGGCTTTATCTTATAATAGAATCCCAGGCATCGAGCTATTTTCTCAGGCAGTGACCCGCCAAATATCTTCGCCACCGCAGCGTTTAACAACCGAGTTCGGGATGGAATCGGAGTGGTG